>JALWUZ010000194.1 GCA_027079895.1 Anaerolineae bacterium | reverse complement strand
CCCCTACACCGCCGCATCCCGTTGGGCAACCGCGGGGGTTGCCCCTACGGGACGCGGTGGTGTAGGGGCAACCCCCGCGGTTGCCCAACGGGATGCGGCGGTGTAGGGGCAACCCCCGCGGTTGCCCAACGGGACGCGGCGGCGTAGGGGCAACCCCCGCGGTTGCCCGACCGATGGGCGGTTGCCCGACCGGGAGAGTGGATGCGTTATGAGCATGATCGTTGCCATCAGCAATCAAAAGGGCGGGGTGGCGAAGACGACGACCTGCCTGTCCCTGGGGGCGTCCCTGGCCGAGTTGGGGCAGAACGTCCTGCTCATTGACCTCGACCCACAGGCTCACCTGACCGTCTCGCTGGGCCTGCGCCCGGAACACATCCGCCACGCCGTTGACGAGCCCCTCCTGGGGAACGCCTCCCTGCTCAGCGTCAGCCGGGAGACGCCGGTCTCCGGCCTGGACATCGTCCCGGCCAACCGGATGCTGCTGGTGCTGGATAAGATGCTCTACGGACGGCCCGATTACCAGTTCCGGCTCAAGCAGGCCCTGGCCGCGATGGGGGACGATTTCTACGACTTCGTTCTGATAGACTGCCCGCCCACTTTCAGCACCCTGACGCTGAACGGGCTGGCCGCCGCCGACCTGCTCATCATCCCGGCCCAGTGCGATTATTACGCCGCCTACTCGCTGCGCCACTACATCAAGATGGTGCAGCAGGTGCAGGAGAAAATCAACCCCTGGCTCACCTACCGGGTGCTGGTGACGATGTACGACCGGCGGAACAAAATCTGCCGGGTGATCTACAGTCAGATGGAACAGGGGTTGGGTGATTTGCTCTTCACCAACATCATCGAAGTGGACACCAAGTTGCGGGAAAGCCCGGTCTTCGGCCAGCCGATCACCGTCTACGCCCCCAAGACCAGGGGGGCGCAGCAGTATCGCGCTTTGGCGAAGGAGTTGATGGAGTATGCCCGGTAAAGACGACCTGGAAAGCCAACTGACGGGACTGTTCGACGACCTGGAAACTGCGCCGGAGGAGGAGAAGCCTCCTGTCTCTCTGGATGAGGCTGTCGCCGACCTGTTGCGCCCGACGGAGACAGAGGAGACGGCGGAGCCTCCCGCGATGGAGACCCCGCCGCCGATAGCGACGCCGCCGGAACAGCCTCCTGAAGGAGAATCTCCTCCTGTCGGTGAACAGGCCCTTGACCTGGAGGGGCAACTGGAGGAGCAACGAGCCCAGGTCGTGAAGCGGATGCTCTTCGCCGTCTCCGCCATAGGTGGCGCGACCGTCTTGTTCCTCATCTTTAACGCCGTCAGGGACCCGCATTTGGTGATGCCTTACGTCCCGTACTTCATCGCTTACGTCATCCTGGTGACGCTGACGGTGAAGCGTGACATAAGCGTCGAAATGCGGGCTTTTGGATTGATTGGGTTGACTTACTTGGTGGGAGTCATCGCCTTGTGGACGGAGGGGCCACTGAGCGCGGGAGGGCTTTACTTGTTGGGCGGGGCGGTTCTGACCGCCTCGTTGGTTGGCATGCAGGCTGCCGGCATCGCCGTGGCGGCCAGTACGCTGTTCTACACCGCTTTCCTGCTGGCCGATCATTTCGGCCTGTTGCACCCCAGCGTACCCTACGACCCCACGGTGCTCTGGTACGTCCTGGCTCAGAGCGCGACGTTCTTACTCGTCGCCGTCGGGGTGATGTTCCCCCAGAGCCGGCTCTATCGGGCCCTGTTCACCGTTCTGCGCGAGGCGGAGGAGAGACACAAAGCACTTGCCCGCTCACAGGCTCTCCACGAGCGGCGGGCCGACGAGTTGAGCCGAGCGAATGCTATGCTGCAACGGCGCACTTTGCAACTTCAGACCGCCGCCGAGGTGTCCGGCGTGGCGACCTTTTCGGTGGTGGACGCGGATGAGTTGATGCGCCAGGTGGTCTCCCTCATCCACACCCGCTTCAGCCTGCATTACGTGGGGTTGTTCCAGTCCCTCGCGGGAGAGGAGGACGCGCCGGTGAGATGGGCGGAGTTGCGGGCCGAGGACGGGCCGCTGGGGTGGGT
>JALWUZ010000193.1 GCA_027079895.1 Anaerolineae bacterium | reverse complement strand
CATCCCGTAAGTCACCGGCAGGAAGTAGGCCGTGTTGGGGAAAGAGATGGGCGCGTCAGGCCCCTTCTCGGCGATGGCCTTCTTCAGCATCGCTTCCGCTTCGGCCACCAGCCCATTGGCGCCGCGGATAGCGCGTGTTGCGATATATCTGGACATATTCTTACTCCTCCTAGTCTCTCATCTCACGCCCGTCGTCTTGCCTGTCGTTCCTGGGAGATGAGCCGTGCAGCCCGTCACCTCCCCACCCCGACACACGACCGGCGATTACATTCCGTACACCGCCTCGATTCGCTCCTCGAGCGGCAGTGCGAGCAACTCCGGCATCCGGCCATCGCCGCTGCGGCCCCACTTGGAAGGATCGTACTCCGGCAGCCCCAGCGCAGCCCGTTTCTTGTCAATGTGCGCCAACGCCCGCCGGACGATCTCGTCGGCATCGTCGAGGAACTCCAGCCGTCCGCCGACCTTCTCTTCCCACCCGTCGGCGATTAGGCGCGTCACCTCCTCACTGCCGGCGACCGGGTTGTGGCCGCCCATGATGACGTAGGCCCCGGAGGCCACGCAGTACGTGGCGATGGACAGGGCTTTCTCGCTCATCCACTCCGGCGCCAGACCGACCGCCGGGATGTCGGCGATGTCGTCACCCAGGCCGCCCTCCGTCGCCATCTGCGAGAGCACCGTGAGGATGCGGGAATTGTCCACGCAGGAGCCCATGTGCAGCACCGGCGGGATGCCGACCGTCTCACACACCTCCCGCAAGCCCGGCCCGGCCAACTCGAACGCCTTCTCCGGCGTCATATACCCCATCTTCGCGCTGGCGATCGCGCCGCAGCCGGTCTCCACCACCAGCACGTCGTTCTTGATGAACTGCTCCACCACGTAGTTGTGGAGGCTGTCGTGCTTGATGCGGGCGTTGTTGCACCCGATGTTGGCCACCACGCCCCGGATTCGTCCGGCGACGATGGCGTCGTTGAGCGGACGGAAGGAGCCGCGATAGAAGCCGCCCAGGGCGTAGTCAATGTACTCGTGGGAGAAGCCCGGCACCAACGGGTTGCGCACGTCGGGGATGCGCACCTCCCGCTTGCGCTCCGGGAAGCGGTCAATCGCCCGCTTGACGATCTCCCTGGCGATCTCCATCGCCCGCTCCTCGTCGAACTCGATGTGGGTCGCGCCGGTGATCTTCACCTTCTTCGAGGTCGTCACCAAGTCGGTGTGGAACTCATCCGCCACCGAAGCCACCCCCTGCATGATGCACTGGACATCCACCACCATCTCCTCGACCGCTCCGGTGAGGATTGCCAACTCCTGTTGCAGGAAGTTGCCGGCCAGTGGGATACCCTGCCGCATCAACACCTCGTTCGCCGTGCAGCAGATACCGACCAGATTGATTCCGGCGGCCCCTTTGCTCTTGGCGTACTCGTTCAACTCCGGGTCGAGCGAGGCGGCCACGATCATCTCCGAAAGGGTCGGCTCGTGGCCGTGGACGACGATGTTGACCATATCCTCACGCAGCACCCCCAGGTTGGCCTGGCTCTGCACCGGCGCGGGGGTCCCGAAGAGGATGTCCGACAGATCGGTCGCCAACATCGAACCGCCCCAGCCGTCGCCCAGGGCGCAGCGCAACGCCTGGTGCAACAGGTGTTCCGCGTCCTGGTCGTTGCCGATGTGAGTGCGGTGGAGCAGGTCCACGATCTCACGGTCAATGCTGCGCGGCTCCAGTTTCAACTCCCGCCAGATCTTCTGCCGCTTTTCCGGCGCCCGCTTGAGGTAGAGCAACGTCCCACGCGCCCGTCCGAACTCTCCGATGGCCGCCAGGGCCACGTCCCGCGCGATGTCGTTGATTGGGCGTCGTTCGCCGTCCTCGTCCACCGTCGGCACGTCCAGATAACCGGCCACCTCCATCAACTTGTAGGGGTCGCGCACGCCGTAATCCGGCGCGTGCCCCTCGGCGGCATCCAACAAAGTGTAGGCGATGTCCCGCCCGTGGTCGGAGTGGGAAGCCGCTCCCACCGCAATCCCCCGGCAGAGATTCCGCGCCGCCACCGTCGCCGCCGTCGCGCCGCACACCCCCCGCGTCACCTTGCCGACCAAGCGGCACGGGCCCATCGCGCAGTTCTTGCAGCACAACCCATCGGCCCCGATGGGGCAGGGAATGATGTTATCCGCCCGATTGAAAGATGTGTCAATCCCCAGGTCGCAGGCCAGCCCGATGAGTTCGATCGCTGCGCGATCAACGCTGGCCTCCTCTGGCGTCCTGCCCTTCTTTTTAGCCATAACCATAACCTCCTGACTAGTACCGTCGGAACTCGCCCGACATCTCCAAATCTATCATATTGGTCTCGGTCGTCCGCTTGTCCATCTCGGCCCATTGCGGGTCACGGTGGACGTCCCCTGGCTGTACCAGGATAGGCACTCCACCCTCACCGACCGGATACCCGGCGTCTGCCAACGCCTTCTCTAGTGCCGCCTGGTCAATCTTGGCCCCGTCGTACTTGACCAGCACCTGTTTCCAGGCTGCACTGGCGTACACATCCTCTACCCCGTCCAGGTTGACCAGCGCATCCCGCACTTTCAGGGTATGGTGGTCTGCCCAGAGGGTCGGCACATCCAGCACCACTTTCTCCATAACCATTACCTCCTGATTTCGCTATACCGGCGGGCAACCGCCGGGGTTGCCCCTACACCACCATCGGCGGGGGGTAGGGGCGGGTCTTGCACCCGCCCACAACCGCGCCCCGTCCGGCGGGCAACCACAAAGGGTTGCCCCTACTAGAACAATCCCTTGATCTTCCCGGTCTCCGGGTCAATGTCAATCTTCATGTAGGCCGGGTAAGTCGCCAGGCCGGGCATAGTGCTCATCTTGCCAATCAGCGGATAGATGAAGCCCGCGCCGACGCTGGCCCGCACCTCGCGCACCGGCATCGTGAACCCGGTCGGCACGCCCTTGAGCGTCGGGTCGTGGCTCAGGCTGAGGTGCGTCTTCGCCATGCAGATTGGCAGGTTGCCGAACCCGGCCTGCTCGTACTTGGCGATCTGCTCATCGGCCAGCGGCTCGTAAGTGACGCCGTCCGCCCCGTAGATCGTCTTGGCGATGTGCTCGATCTTCTTCTTGATTGGCCAATCGAGCGGATAGAGGAACTGGAAGTTGCTGGGCTTCTCGCAGGCCGCGACCACCGCCTCCGCCAGTTTGGCCGCCCCGTCGCCACCCTCGGCCCAGTGGAAGGAGACGACGGAATCCTCCGCCCCCTGCTCCAGGGCGTACTGCCGCACCATCTCCAACTCCGCCTCCGTGTCGGTGGCGAAGCCGTTGACCGCCACGACGACCGGAATGCCGAACCGGAGCGCGTTCTTGATGTGAGCGCCCAGGTTGCAAAGCCCTTTCTCCAGCAACTCCAGGTTCTCTTCGGTGTACGCCTTGTCCAGCGGTGCGCCGGGAGTGACCTTGGGGCCGCCGCCGTGCATCTTGAGCGCCCGCACCGTCGCCACCAGCACCACCGCGTTGGGGATGAGCCCGGAGTACCGGCACTTGATGTCGAAGAACTTTTCCATGCCGATGTCCGCGCCGAACCCGGACTCCGTGACCACGTAATCGGCCAGTTTGAGCGCGATCTGGTCGGCGATGATCGAGGAGTTGCCGTGGGCGATGTTGGCGAAAGGCCCCGCGTGGACGAAGGCCGGCTGCCCTTCCAAAGTCTGCATCAGGTTGGGCATCAGCGCGTCCTTGAGCAGCACCGTCACCGCCCCGGCGACCTTCAGGTCTTCCAGGGTGACGGGATTGCCCTGTCGGTCCAGCCCGAAGACTACCCGGCCCACTCGCTCCCGCAGGTCCCGCAGGCTGGTCGCCAACGCCAGAATCGCCATCAACTCGCTGGCGACGGAGATGTCGAACCCGGTCTTGCGCGGGAAGATGGGGCTGGGAGAACCGTCGCGCAGTGTGGCGTCGTTGAAGCCGATTTGGATCTCCCGCAGCGAGCGGTCGCACACATCCACGACCCGGTTCCAGGTGATCGTGTCCGGGTCTATGTCCAGCCGCCGCTCGATACCCCGTCGCCGGAGGGCCGCGTCCGACTGGCGGCTCTCGTGATACATTCGGGTGTCAATCGCCGCTGCGACCAGGTTGTGGGCCACGCTGATGGCGTGAATGTCGCCGGTGAGGTGCAGGTTGAAATCCTCCATCGGGATGATCTGGCTGTACCCGCCCCCGGCGGCGCCTCCTTTGATGTTGAACGTGGGCCCCATACTGGGCTGCCGAATGCAGCACATCACATTCTTGCCGAGCACGCTGCCCATCGCCTGGGTCAGCCCGACGGTCGTCGTCGTCTTCCCCTCGCCGAGCGGCGTCGGGGTGATGGCGGTCACGTCAATGTACTTCCCGTTGGGCCGCTCTTGCAGCCTTTCCAACACATCCAGGTGGACCTTCGCCTTGTACTTGCCGTACAGATCCAGGTCGTCCACCGAAAGGCCGATCTTCTCGGCGATCTCGACGATCGGGAGCAACTCGGCGGCCTGAGCGATCTCGATGTCGCTAGGCACTGGCTTGACTCGTTTGACCGGCATGTCCTGTTACCTCCTTAAAATAGTTTGACTCTACCATTGAACGACACACAGCGATTTCGTCCCCCACCGCACGGCGCATGAAGTTGCCCGAAGCCTGAATCAGGGGGATGCCCAGGTGGGGGTCAACGCGCATCGTCGCCAGACAGGGGTAATGGTGATGAAACAGCCCAGCCTGTATCACGGCCTCCCGCACGTTCACCCCGACCAACTGCCGGGCGACGGAACGGGCACAGCCGCAGGCCGCGTCCCGCTCCACCTGCACGGTGGCGATCTTCTCCCCCTCGCAGGTGATGCGGAAAATCGGGCGGCCAAAGTGCCGGGCGAACTCGGCTATCCAGGGGTTATCGAACCTCCTCTCGCGCTGGGGCAAATTATACACCGTTTCGGTCAGAGAACAAAACGGCTTGGGGAAAACCGCCGTCACACCCATCCCCTCCAGCCACTGTCCCAACTGATGCACCAGCCCATCGGGCAGCCAGGCGACGTTGTCCACCGGCGCGATGACCGCCTGCGCTCCGGTGCGCTCCACGATGCCGGGCAGCAGTTGGGCCACGCCCGCGCTCTCGCCCAGCGAGAGCACCAGGTCGGCAGTCGGCAGGTGCAGGGGAAGATAAGGGGCGGGGTCATCCACTACCACCGGCAGGCCGGCGGGGGCTCGCCAGGCGTTCACCGTCCACGTTCGAGGGGCGTAACGGCGCAGGTTGTCCAGGATGCGCTGGCCGTAGTGGGCCTGGAACAAAACAAATAGCCGCAACTCCTCTACGCTGCGGCCATACCATTCCACCGACGGGGGCGAAGAACCCTGAATCGCCTCCAAAAGGTCCTCCACTCGTCGGCTGTGCTTCATCTGTTGGTAGTAAGTGTGAATGCGATTGTCATCCAGCGACAGCCCCACCACCCGCGCGTCGGGCACCTTCGCCAGCACCATCGCTACCAGGCGGCCCTGTTCCTCCTCCCTGGCCTCGACCACCACCACATCGGGCGCGGCGGCCCGCACTGCCGACAGGTTCTCGGTGGTGATGGCCGCCACTCCCAGCACCTCGATCTCCGGCTGCTCGGATAGGAGGCTTTCGACTCCCTGGGCGAACAAGGGCTGATTGGCGAGGATGAACACGCGAGTAGGCATCAACCGTCACTGGGCCCGCCGAACAAGGGGGAAGGCCGGGCTCTGGCGAATTGACCGGCCACCGGTCGGCAAGCAGGGAGCATTATACCCCCATTGTCCCACCCCGTCTATAGCCCAGATAGGCCATAGGCGGCGACGAAATAGCCCATCAGGGCCAGTCCCTACCTCATCAGATGACAAACAACAGACCTGACAGGTCTCGGACGCTGCCAGGTCTCAGGGCTGCCGCCGCCGTGTGCGGACTCAACGAGTGCGCTTTTCCCGCAGACGGGCCTGTTTACCGCGCCGCTCGCGGAGGTAGTAGAGTTGCGCCCGGCGGACGTGAGCCCGCCGCAGCACTTCGATCTTCTCGATGCGCGGGGAGTGGAGCAGGAAAGAGCGCTCGACCCCGACGCCGTGTGAGGCGATCCGCCGCACCGTGAAGTTAGCGTTCACCCCGCCGCGCCGCAGTCGGATCACCGTCCCCTGAAACACCTGCACGCGCTCCCGTTCCCCTTCGACGATCCGGGCGTGTACCCGGACGGTATCACCTGGTCGCAAGTCGGGCACCTCGCGCCCGGCCTTTTCGATCTGCTGTCGTTCCAGAGATTCAATCAAATTCATCGCCCTCATCCTCACGAGATAGTTTCCTGGGAGGGGGTCGGGACAGGCTGTCGTCTCCGAGCGTTCTCCCTGCCCAAAAAGGCGGGCGGATTATACTACGGTTTGGGCCCGATGGCAACCTGCCTTGCCGGTGCTTTCGCAGCGGTTCGACCGCAGATTTGACAGTTGCCCCGGTCGTGGTAGACTGTCCGTAACGCACCGTCGGTCAACTCGCGCTTGACAAATCCACCGCTTTCCGATATAGTATCGCCCACCTCGTAACCTGCGATGGGATAGGCTCGCTACTAGGAGGATTTTCCTTTGACAACGGTCAAACGATGGACTCTCGGCGGCCTGCTGAGCGTGCTGCTGGCGGCCGGGCTGCTCTGGCCCGCGCCGGGCCGCGCCCAGGACGCGCCCCCCGACACCTCGACGGGGCTCTCCCCCTACTGGTGGGAGGCGGTCAGCCGCTGGGAGCAGATCATCCTGACCTACGCTCAGGAAAGACAACTCGACCCTGACCTGATCGCCTCCGTCATCTGGAAGGAGTCCATGGGCCGGGCCACGTCGAGCGGGCCGGTCGGGGCCGTCGGGTTGATGGGCCTGATGCCCTTCCCCTGGCGTCCCTCGCCGGAGGAGTTGGAGAACCCCTGGACGAACGTCGCCTGGGGCGCCCGCGCCCTGGCTAACGTCATCCGCGACGGCCGGGGCGATCTGTACTACTCCCTGGCGGCCTACAACGGCGGCTGGGACCAAATCCACCTGCGCGTCACCCGCCGCTACGCCGCCGACGTGCTGGACCACTACAGCCGCGCCGTCGCCGTGCGCTATGGCCTCCCCGCCGACGGCCACTGGCTGACCGCCTTCGCC
>JALWUZ010000192.1 GCA_027079895.1 Anaerolineae bacterium | reverse complement strand
TTTCCGCTGACGGGCGATGGTCGCGGATGTCCTATTTTCGCCGAAGAAACGCATTTTGGCAACCCCGCCTGAACGAGGGTAGAAGTGGGGGGTTGATACGGAGGCCCCGGTTTGCTTCGAAATCCCCGACCGAAGTAAGTTTCCCTTTTTACCCGATTCATACTATAATGGCACCGCGTTCGCACCAGATACCAGAAGGGAGGAGTCCGATGGGTAGTCGCTCGCGATGGTCGTGGCTGGTGTTTCTCACAGTGGCGTTGCTGTTGACCTCGATGGCGGCCAGCGGCTCCCAGAGCAAATCGCTGTACTGGGACCGGTTCGACGTGAACATCCAGGTACTGTCCAACGGGGATTTCATCGTCGAGGAGGTGCAGGCGATCACCTTCACCAGCGGCAGTTTTCACTTCGGCTACCGCACCATCCCGCTGGATCGGGTGGAGGCCATCAGCGACGTGGAGGTGTGGGAGGGCCAGCGGCAGTACGAGCAGGGGTACGGCGAGAGCCCGTACACCTTCACCACCTACACCGACGAGGGGGATCTAAACATCAAGTGGTACTTCCCGTACACCTCCAACACGTCCCACACCTTCATCATCCGGTACCGGGTGCAGGGTGGACTGCGCTACTACGACGGCGGCGACCAGTTGTACTGGAAGGCGGTCTACTCCGACCGGCAGTTCCCCGTCTACGAGTCCACCGTCACCGTGTCGTTGCCGCCGGGGGCGACGGCGGACCCGGTCGCCGCCTACGGCACCGCGGCCTCTGTTCAGGGGCAGGGCACCGAGCAGATAGTCTTCACCGCGCAGGAGACCATTGACCCCGGCCAGGAGTTCGAGGTACGGGTGCAGTTCCCTCACGGCATCGTCCAGGGGACTAAGCCGGAGTGGCAGGTGGCCTACGACCGCAAAGCGCAGTACGGCCCCATAGTCGGCCTGCTGATGGGGCTGCTGGGGGCTATGCTGGCAATCGGCGGGCCGGTGGGGCTCTTGCTCCTGTGGTATCTGCGGGGACGAGACCCGCAAGTCGCCTTGCCGGCGACTTACCTGAAAGAGCCGCCCTCGGACGCACCGCCGGGGTTGGCGGGCACGCTGGTGGACGAGAAAGCGGATATGCAGGACATCATCGCCACACTGGTAGACCTCTCGCGGCGTGGCTACATGGTGATCGAGGAGCAGCGCAGTGGGCTCAGAATCTTCGGGGGCGCGGCTTATGACTTCGTCTTCCGGCGCACCGCCAAGTCCACCGCCGACTTGCTGCCCTACGAGAAATTGTTGCTGACCCGTCTGTTCGGTGGACGGCGGTCGCGGCGCATGTCGGCGTTGAAGAACAAGTTCTACCGGGACATTCCCAAAATCAAGAAGGCCCTGTACGAGGAGACTGTGCGCCGGGGCTACTTCCGTTCCAGCCCCGACAAGGTTCGCTCGCGGTACGCCCAGGCCGGGGTCGGTATCTTCATCCTGTCGGGCATCCTGGGATTCTGCGTCTCCTGCTCTCTGATGGAGTACAGCGCGGCTTCCGTCTGTCCGGCAATCGGGCTGGGCCTTCTGGGGGCGGCGACGTTCATCATCGGCCAGGTGATGCCGGCCAAAACCCGTCAGGGGGCGGAGGAGGCGGCCCGCTGGCGGGCCTTCAAGCGTTATCTGGAGAACATCGAGAAGTACACCGACATAAAAGAGGCCACCGACCAGTTCGAGAAGTACCTGCCCTACGCCATCGCCTTCGGCATAGACCGCAGTTGGGTAAAGAAGTTCGCCCGCGTGGAGCAGCAGGGACTGGCCCACGTGCCGGTGCCGTTGTGGTACCTTCCCTACGGAATGCACAGGCCGGGGCACATGGCGAATATGGTATCCGGGAGCGGCGGGAAGGGAGTCGGCATGCCGTCGTTGCAACAGGTGTCCGATGGGATGTCCTCCGGGTTGCAGGGCATGTCCGACGGGCTGATTTCGATGTTGAACTCCGCCGGCAGCATCCTCTCAAGTTCGCCCGGCGGCTCCGGCAGCGGGGGGCGCTCCGCCGCCACCCCCCACGGAGAACACGCCGCCTCACAACCCCCCCACT
>JALWUZ010000191.1 GCA_027079895.1 Anaerolineae bacterium | reverse complement strand
GTGCTCATGCGCCTCGTGGACGCCCTGCTGGCCTTCCCCAGCCTCCTGCTGGCGATGCTGATTGTGGCCCGGCTGGGGCGGGGAATCGGGCCGGTGGCGGTCGCGGTCGGGCTGGCGACTGCCCCGACTTACGCCCGCATGGTCTACAGCGTCACGCGGGACGTGCGGGCGCAGCCCTACATTGACGCGGCGACGGCGGTCGGCTGTACCCCCTGGCGGCTCATCGTCCGACACATCCTGCCGAACGCGGCCCCGCCCCTCATCACCTACGCGGCCACCCGCTTGGGACGGGTGCTGTTGCACGGGGCGGCCTTCAACTACCTGGGATTGGGGGTCCGACCGGCCACGCCGGAGTGGGGGATGCTGCTGGCGACCGGTCAGCAGTACATGCGGGACGCGCCCTGGGTAAGCGCGTTCCCCGGCTTGGCGCTGACGCTGACCGTCTTGGCGGCCAACCTGGTGGGGGACGGGTTGCAGGAATCGCTGCGGCGGCGGTGACGCGCGGCTACTGGAACGGCTCGCGGCGCGTCTCCGCGTCCAAAAACTGGGCCAGCCGGTTGCGGAAGAAGAGTTGCACGGTGCCGGTGGGCCCGTTCCGGTGCTTGGCGATGATGATGTCGGCGATGTGCTGCTTCTCCGTCTCTGGGTGGTACAGTTCGTCGCGGTAGATGAACATCACCACGTCGGCGTCCTGCTCCAAACTGCCGCTTTCCCGCAGGTCGGCCAGCACCGGTTTCTTATCGGTGCGCTGCTCGACGGCGCGGGAAAGTTGCGACGCGGCCACGACCGGCAGGTCCAACTCCCGCGCGATCGCCTTCAGCGAGCGGGAGATGTAGGAGACTTCCTGGACGCGGTTCTCGGAGCGGACATCGCCGGTCATCAGTTGCAGGTAGTCCACCACGACCAGGTCCAGGCCGTGCTCGGCGTGGAGGCGGCGGGCTTTGGTGCGCAGTTGCAGGGCGGAGATGGCCGGCGTGTCGTCAATGAAGATGGGGAGTTCGGCCAGTTTGCCGATCGCCTGGATGAAGAGCGGCCATTCGTCGTCGCGCAACTTCCCCAGCCGGAGCCGCTGGGAGTCAATGCCGGTCTCCGCGGAGACGATGCGCTGGATGATCTGCTCCGCCGACATCTCCAGGCTGAAGATCGCCACCCGCTGGCCGTGCCGGGCCGCGTTCCGGGCGATGGAGAGGCAGAGGCTGGTCTTGCCCACCGAGGGGCGGGCGGCGATGATGATGAAGTCGGAGCGTTGCAGGCCGCCCAGCAGCCGGTCAATGTCTATGAAGCCGGTCGGGACGCCCAGCGGCTCCCCCTGGTGGGTATAGAGGTACTCGATGCGGTCGTAGTAGCCCTGGATGATCTCCTGAATCGGGGCCAGGTCGCGGGTGATGCGCCGCTGGGAGACGCTGAACAGGGCCTGTTCCGCCCGGTCAACGGTCTGGTCAATGTCCTGGTTCTCCTGGTAGGCGAGTTTGGCGATTTGGCTGGCGACATCGAGCAGCCGGCGGCGGACGGCGGCCTGTTCGACGATGTGGCCGTAAGCCTCGACGTGGATCGCGCTGGGGACGGTGTTGATGAGGTAGGTGATGTAGGCCGCGCCTCCGGCGTCCTCCAACTGCCCGCGCCGTTCCAGTTCGTCGCACAGGGTGACGAAATCAATCGGCTCGCGCCGCTCGTGGAGGGCGAGGATGGCTTCGTACACCCAGGCGTTCTTCTGGACGTAGAAATCCTCCGCCTTGAGGAACGGCATGACGCGGAACAGGGCTTCGGGGTCTATCAGCAGAGAGCCGAGGACGGCTTCCTCGGCTTCCGTGTTGTGGGGGATCATCTTGTCGGGGGCAGGAGTGGGGCTCATGGCAGCGTCAGGTCGTCCAGGTTCATGGTGTTGACGAAATCGCGGAAGGCCGACAGGGCGCCGTCCTCCTCGTCGGACAAGTCGGCGTCCACGGTGATACCGGCCCGTTCGAGCACCGCATCGGAGACGAAGATCGGGGCGTTGATCCGCACCGCCAGGGCGACGGCGTCGGAGGGGCGGGCGTCCACCCGCAGCAGTTCGTCCGCCACCCGCAGGACGATGTAGGAGTAGAAGGTGTCGTGCTCCAGGGTATGGACTTCGATGTGGGAGACGGTGGCCCCCAGGTCGGCGAGGACGTTGGCGAGCAGGTCGTGGGTCAGAGGGCGCGGGACGGCGGTATTGCGCAGGCCGATGACGATGGCGTCCGCCTCGTACTGCCCAATCCAGATGGGCAGGTGCCGGTCTCCGGCGACTTCTTTCAGGAGAAGTATCCGGTGTTCGGACATCATGCTGATGAGGATCCCCTCCACCGTCATTTCGTTCATCTTCACCCCCCGGTCGTGGTGTCGCCTGGAATTATACTTCATTGGGATGGGGCTGGCAAATTGAGGTGCCACAGGGTAGGCGAAGGCACTGCCTTCGCCTACTCGTCGCCTACCCGCGCCCTCAACAGCGGCTGGCATCCTGGTAGCGATGTGTTATAATCCCTCCGACCGATTGGCATTCCGAGGAACATTGTGCTAGGCGATTACCGAGTCCGACAACGCGAGTACCTGCTGGAAATCAGCCGCGCCCTCACCGCCCAACTGAAACTGGACGAGTTGCTGCGCATGGTGTTGGAGGCGGCGGCGGAGATTCTGGCCGGGCAGGCCGGCCTGATTGCCCTGCGCGAACCGGATGGCCGCTTCTCCATCCGGGCCAGTTACGGCCTCCCGCGAGCCTTGCTCCCCTACTTCACCCCCCTGCTGACCGACATCCCCGACGACGCCGACCTGGGCCGTTTCCGCATCCCCGGCCTGGGGGAGAAACTGGGGCGCATCGCGGCCCAATTGGGACTGCGCCTCCAGCAAGTCGTCGCCCTCCCGATGGTCATCAAACGGGAGTTGATCGGCGTCCTGTTCGTCTTCCGCGCCTACGGGGCCCGCTTCACCGTCAACGACCGGCAGATTCTGGCGAGTTTCGCCGACCAGGCCGCCATCGCCGTTTACAACGCCCAGTTGTACGAGCGGCTCCTCCAGGAGAAGCGGCGGCTGGACGCGATTTTGGAGTATAGCGCGGACGGGGTTCTGATTCTGGACGGCGGGCTCCGCATTATGGTCTTCAACCGCGCTCTGTCCCAGATGAGCGGCTGGCCCTCCTACGAGGCCATCGGACGGCTCCACGACGAGGTGGTGCGCTGGGCCCGGCTGGATACCGAGTTGGATTTGAGCAGCGCGATCGCCGGCGGCTGGCCGCTCCCCTCCGCCGCCCCGCTCTACGTGGAGGGGGATATGCGGCGGCGCACCGGCGGCACCGTCAGCGTGGGCATCACCTACGCCCCGCTCTTCGACCGGGAGGGGCGGCTGGTCAACATCATCGCCAACGTGCGGGACATCACCCGTTTCCGCGAGGCGGAGGAGATCAAATCCACCTTCATTTCGGTCATCTCCCACGAACTGAAAACCCCCGTCGCCCTCATCAAAGGGTACGCGGATACCCTGCTGCGAGAGGACGCTTCCTGGGACCCAGCGGTGATGCGGGAGAGCCTGACCGTCATCGTGGAGGAGGCGGAGCGGCTGAATCATCTGATTGACAACCTGCTGGACGCCTCCCGCTTGCAGGCCGGCGCGCTGCCGATGGAGATTGACCAGGTGGACTTGAGCGCACTGGCCGAGCGGGTAGCGGCCCGTTTCCGCACCCAGACGCAGAAGCACGAGATCAGCGTCCGCTTCCCGCCCCGCTTTCCGGTGGTGGACGGCGACCCCCGCCGTTTGGAACAGGTGCTCGACAACCTGGTCTCCAATGCCATCAAGTACTCCCCCCAGGGGGGGCGGATCGAGATTCGCGGACGGTGGACGGACGATGAGGTGATCGTCACCGTCTCCGACGAGGGGATGGGCATCCCGCCGGCGGAACAGGCGCGGGTCTTCGAGCGGTTCTTCCGGGGGACGCGGGCCCGTCAACAGCGCGTGCCCGGCACCGGGTTGGGATTGTATCTGAGCCAGGCGATCGTCAAGGCGCACGGCGGCCGGATGTGGGTGGAGAGCACGCCGGGGGCCGGCTCCGCCTTCTCCTTCGCCCTGCCCCGCCGTCAACCGGCCTGAGCCTCAGTCACCAAATTTTAGCGAAAGGATAACCAGTATGCCCACAATGCTTGCACGTATCACCTGCCCGAACTGTAAGCAGCAGTTCCAGGCCGAAGTGGAACAGATTTTGGACGTTCGAGCCGACCCCAGCGCGAAGTTTCGCGTGCTCAACGGGCTGGTCAACTTCGCCCGCTGCCCCCACTGCGGAATGCAGGGGGCGTTGGACATCCCCTTCCTCTACCACGACCCCGACAAGGAGTTGGCGTTGGTCTACATGCCAATGTCGGCGGGGCGGAGCGACGCGGAACGGCAGCGGGCCATCGGGCAGTTCGCCAACGCCGCGATGAACAGCCTGCCGCCGGAGGAGCGCAAGGCTTACCTGCTCCAGCCGCAGGTGTTCATCACCCTGGACGGCCTGGCCAACAAGATTCTCGAGGCCGACGGCGTGACGCCGGAGATGATCGAGGCCCAGAAAGGCCGCTCGCAACTGCTCGAACGGATGCTGGACGCTTCGGACGAGGCCCTGGACGGCCTCATCGCCGAGAACGAGGCCCAGGTTGACGAGGACTTCTTCCGCACGCTGGACTTGAACCTGGAACTGGCCCAGTCCGCAGGGCAGTTGGCGGTCGTGCAGCGGCTGCTCGCGGTGCGCGACCGGCTGCTGGAACTGACCGCCGCCGGCCGGAGAATCCGGGCCCGGCAGAAGATGCTTGACCGTCTGCGGGCCGACCCGACCCGCAGCAACTTCTTGAACCTGTTGATCGAGGCCCCCGACCAGGAGACGCGGGAGTTGCTGGTCATCGTTGGCCGCCCGCTCATGGACTACATCTTCTTCCAGTCGCTCACCAGCCGCATCGAGCGGGCGGAGGACGAGGAGGAGAGAGAGCGGTTGCTGGCCCTGCGGGGGGAAATCCTCTCCATACGGGAGCGGCTCGACCAGGAGGTGGCCGAGGTCTACGAGGATCGGGCCGCGCTGATTCGGGGTCTCATAGTGAGTTCGGACCCGGAGAAACTGGCCCGCAGCCGCTTCGCCGAGATGGACGAAGCGTTCTTCGAGGTGCTCCAGATGATGCTGCACCAGGCCCAGACCGACAACGACCTGGAACTGGAGAGCAGGTTGCGGGAGGTGTGGGAACTGGTGATGCGTCTGCTGGAGGAATCCCTGCCGCCGGAGTTGCAGTTGTTCGGCCAGTTGACGAGGGCCTCGAGTGAGCGGGAGGTCGAGCGTCTGCTACGGGAGCACCGCTCGCTGTTGACCGACGGCCTGCTCGAGTTGCTCGAAGCGGGGGAGAAGGATATGCGGCAGGACGGCCGCCTCCAGATCGCGGACAACCTGGCCCTGGCGTTGCGGAAAGCGCGGGAGATGGTGAGGGGCTGACGGCTACGGCACCAGCACCGGCAGACGGCGCGGGATGACAGTGAACTCGATGCGGGTGGCCGCGAGGTCGAACAGTTCCCCGTCGGCGTGGACCGGGGTCGGCGGCTCGCACTCGACGGTCAAGCGAGTGGTGCGATGGTACATCACCTCCGGCTGCTCCACGTGGCGCCCGTCGAAGGTCAGCGGCAGGAGCCGCAGCAGCCGCAGCCGTCCGGTCGCCCTGGCGAAGATGAAATCCAGGAGGCCGTCGTCCGGCTCCGCCTGTGGGGTCATCACGAACGCGCCTCCGGTGCGCCGGTTGTTCCCCACCGAAACCAGCGTCACCGGGCCGGCGTACTCCCCGGAGTCCCAGGAAAGGCGCATCTCCCAGGGGGTGAAGGTGAGAATCGTCTTGAGGGCTGCCCAGACGTAGCGGGGCGTCCCTTTGAGACGTTTCATCGCCGCCTGAGCGATCGTCACCTGCGGCTCCAGTCCGACGGCGGCGTTGTTGTCGAAGTAGCGACCGTTGACCCGCCCCACGTCCAGCAAGCGGGTGCGCCCGCCCTGGATGACCCGACAGGCGGCCTCGACCCCCTTCTCCAGCCCCAGCGAGTCGGCGAAGTCGTCCGCCGAACCGAGCGGGATGACCCCCAGCGGGACGGGGGCGTCGCCGCTCTCGTCGGCGGCCTGGAGGAGGCCGTTGACTACCTCGCTGATGCTGCCGTCCCCACCGGCGGCGACGATGGGGGAGAACCCGTCTCGAACGGCCTCCCGCGCCAGCGCGATGCCGTGTCCCGGCTCATCGGTGAGCACCAGGTCGTAGTCCAGGCCGCTCTCCCGGCAGGCCCGCTCGATCTCCGGGACGGCGGCTTTGGCCTTCCAGCGGCCGGCGTAGGGGTTGACGATGATTTTGATTGGGCTCATTGGGCTACCTCCTGGGATGGCGTTCAGGGGGGATGTTAGAGCATTTTCCCCGCTGTGTCAAGTCCGGTGGTAAGTCCACATTTAATCGTGGTCGTCATATCGCTTCCTCCAGGCGTTGTGGCGGCACTTTGAACCATAACAACTCCAGAACCGTCCAGCGGTGATCGGTGAGTCCGGCCGCCATAGCCGGAGTGCGCTGCACCCAATGTACCCTCTCGCCTCGTCCACAGGCCACGTACAGCGGCAATCGCAGTGAGGCGTGATGGGTGCAGAAGTTGTAGACGCATCCCACCAAGTAGACGGCAGTCTCAACTCGTCCCAACCGCCGTGCCAAATGGTGGGTTCGGCGTGTAAGGAGCGACAAACGGGAACGAAAAGTCCCGTTGAGTCGCTCGATGAAAGCGGTGTTGAGCACTCCACCATTCTGACTGGCCTGTAGGAGTCGCTCTACAACGCTTTGCTCTCCCTGTACCAGGCGACGAGTCACCCCTGTGACCCGCCGCTTGGCGTAGCGCTTGATTACCTGCCCCAGGTGGATGTCGGGCCAGGGAACCAACCGCGGGCGGCCGGGCTTGCCGGTTCGCAGGGGACTGCGGAATACCCGGCGACAGGCCGATACGTAGGTCTGCAACCCGTCGAAGCAGAGCAACAACGGACGGCAGAGAGCAGCGGCCTTCACCAGTTCCACCAACCCCCTGATGAGGTGCTTGTCGCGGTGCGTGCTCACCGTCGCTCCCAGCCACAGCTTGCTCTGCACCGCGATGGCCATCGCAATCCAGATGATGGCCCCCT
>JALWUZ010000190.1 GCA_027079895.1 Anaerolineae bacterium | reverse complement strand
ACCCCACCCTGCTCGTACTCGTAGAACTTCTCTCCCCGGTCACGCCCCACACTCTCCGGTGAGACGATCTCCACAACCAGGTCCGCCGGGCCGTCCAGGTAAGTCGTCTTCAATCGCTCTAGGTGTTCTGTGGCGACAAACAGCAAGTCCGGTTCACGCCCACTGCCGGGCAACTTCATCTGGAACGGCGCACTGAGCACGACCCCCAGGTCGTGGGCCTCCGCATAGGTTCCCAACACTTTGAGCAGGAAGTCGCTCAGAAGTTGATGTCGCGTTGAAGCCGGGCTGGTCATAGTCACCACTCCTACATCCGCGCCGGGCACCGCCACCCACTCGGCCAACCTGTCCTCATCGGCCCAGGCCAGGAACTCCTCGTATGTCATCTGAAGAGGCAACACCGGAGAGTCGCCGGCCGGCATATCCTGCGTCCGCACGGGCGGCGCAACGTGTGCGGCAACCCAGTACCAGGGTTCCGCCACAGCCACCTGTTCCTGCCGTTCCAACTCTCGCGTCGCCATCGCCTTGACCTCCACCAGGGCGGAGTCTTATATCAGCCCCAACTCGCGCACTACTTCCAACGTCCGCGGCAGGGGACTCTGCCACAGCCACTCGACCCGCAGCCAGAAACCGGTGAGCACCTGGGAATCGTACCGCCCCTCTGACCCGCTGAACAGCGTGCGGTAGAACCCCTGTTCATCGAGATGATAGGCCTCGAACCGTCGAGCGGCACCTTATGCAATTCATGCTCCCAATCCGCGTATCAGAAATCGCTAACCCAAGAACCCCCGCTCTCGCAGACGCATAATCCAGCGTTGGGCGTAGGCTTCTCCCCCTACTTCCAGGAGGACATCCTCGACGACCGGCAAAGGCTTCTGCCACAGCCATTCGACCCGCAGCCAGAAGCCGGTGAGCACCTGGGAATCGTATCGCCCCTCTGCCCCGCTGAACAGCGAGCGGTAGAACCCCTGCTCATCGAGATGATAGGCCTCGAACCGTCGGCGGAGCGGGTCCACCAGCCAGTACTCCGACACCCCACCCTGCTCGTACTCGTAGAACTTCTCCCCTCGGTCACGACCCACACTCTCCGGTGAGACGATCTCCACCACCAGGTCCGCTGGGCCGTCCAGGTAGGTTGCCTTCAACCGCTCCAGGTGCTCCATAGCGACGAACAACAAGTCCGGCTCGCGCCCACTGCCGGGCAACTTCATCTGAAACGGCGCACTGCGAACTACTCCAAGAGCATACGTCTCCACAAAAGGACGCAACACGCTCACCAGAAAGTCGGCAATATCTTGGTGTTTGTCACTCGCCGGACTGGTCATCATCACCACCCCTACATCCGCGCCGGGCACCGCCATCCACTCGGCCAACGTGTCCTCATCGGCCCAGGCCAGGAACTCCTCGTAGGTCATCTGAAGAGGCAATGCCGGAGAGTCATCGGTCGGCATATCCAGCGTCCGCACGTGCGGCGCAGCGTGCGCGGCGACCCAGTACCAGGGTCCCGCCACAGCCACCTGTTCCTGCCGTTCCAACTCTTGCGTCGCCATTGCCTTGCCCTCCGTGTGGGCAGAGCCCTAGATCAACCCCAACTCGCGCACCACTTCCAACGTCCGTGGCAGGGGACTCTGCCACAGCCACTCGACCCGCAGCCAGAAGCCAATGAGCACATGGGAGTCGTACCGCCCCTCTGCCCCGCTGAACAGCGAGCGGTAGAACCCCTGCTCATCGAGATGATAGGCCTCGAACCGTCGGCGGAGCGAGTCCACCAGCCAGTACTCCGACACCCCGCCCTGCTCGTACTCGTAGAACTTCTCTCCCCGGTCACGCCCCACACTCTCCGGTGAGACGATCTCCACAACCAGGTCCGCCGGGCCGTCCAGGTAAGTCCTCTTCAATCGCTCCAGGTGTTCTGTGGCGACAAACAGCAAGTCCGGTTCACGCCCACTGCCGGGCAACTTCATCTGAAACGGCGCCGGCCGTATGACGCCGAGTTGCTGCGTCTCTACGTAGATACTCAAAATCGTGGTCAGAAACCGCGCGATGTCTTGGTGTTCGTTACTCGCC
>JALWUZ010000189.1 GCA_027079895.1 Anaerolineae bacterium | reverse complement strand
TCCTATTTTCGCCGAAGAAACGCATTTTGGCAACCCCGCCTGAACGAGGGTAGAAGTGGGGGGTTGATACGGAGGCCCCGGTTTGCTTCGAAATCCCTCTCCGCTTGCTCCCTTGCCACAGGCGCAAACCTTGCTATAATGCCCCCCTGGTGCTGGGACGTGCTTCACGCCAGCACCTTTGACTTATCCCGCTGCGTGAGCCAATCCTGTGGAACTGCACATCAACGCCCACAACGCCATACGCCTGTTCATCCTCCTGGCGTTCATCGTCCTGGGGGTGACATACGGCCTGCTCGTCCCCCCTTTCGAGAACCTGGACGAAGTGGAACATTTCGAGGTGGTGCGCTACATCGCCGCCACCGGACGGCTGCCGGTACACGGGCGGCCGGACGGGGAGCGGTATCACTACCGCCAAGAAGCCTCGCAGCCGCCACTGTATCACCTCCTCGCGGCGGGGCTGGTGCGCCTGGCCTCCCTGCCGACGGAGCCCCCCACGCTGCGACCCAACCCCCGCGTCGCCTGTGGCCCTCACGTCGCCAATCTGTACGACAACCGCGCCGTCTTGTACCACAACCCCAACGCCGAAGCCTTCCCCTGGCGCGGTGCGTTGTTGACGCTCCACGTCCTCCGGCTGTGGTCCACGCTGCTCCAGGTCGGCACCGTCATAGGGAGTTACGCCCTCGCGCGGCGGGCCTTTCCCCGCTCCCCGACGGTCGCCCTGCTGGCGATGAGCATCGTCGCCTTCAACCCCCAGTTCATCTTCGTCGCCTCCGACGTGAGCAACGACAACCTGGTCACTCCTCTGGCCGTCGGTGCGCTCTACCTCCTGCTGCGTATCTGGCAGGACGGCCCGACCGCCGGATCGGTCGCCGGGGTGGGGCTGCTGACCGGCCTCGCCGGGCTCGCCAAACTCAGCGGCTGGCTGCTCCTCCCGCTGGCGTTGCTCGTCCTCGCCGCCCAGACCGTCACCGGGCGCATCCCCCGCCGGACGCTGCTCCTCTCCGCTCTGCTCCTGATTGCCATCCCTGCCCTCACGTCCGCCTGGTGGTTCTGGCGCAACTGGCGGCTGTACGGCGACCTCACCGCTTTGACGCCGATGTTGGCGTTGGTCGGGCGACGGGATAGCCCCATCCACCCTCTCTACGAAACCCGTCTGATGTTCCTGTCCTTCTGGGGACAGATACCCTGCTCGTTCTACCCCGCCGCTTTCTACGTGCCCTACGCCGTCCTCGTGACGTGGGGCTTCCTGGGGTTGGGCTCGGCCTGGCGCCGCCTGCGGACGGGGGAACGCGCGGCAGTCGGGCTATTCGCCCTCTGGTTCGCCCTGGTGCTGGTCGCGTGGCTCCGCTGGGACATCCTCACACCGGCCCCCGGCGGACGACTGCTCTTCCCCGCGCTGCCGGCCGTCGCCGCGCTGCTGGCACTCGGCATCGGCGCCGGATACCGCCGCCCGGTCGTCTGCCTCCTGTTCGTCCTGGCCGTCGTCGCGCTGTTCATCCTCTCCGCCTTCTTCTCGCCCCCGCGCCGCTACCCCGCCTCCGCCGCCGTCTCGCCGGAACACCTCCTCGACGCTCGGCTGGGCGACTACATCCACCTGCGCGGCTACGACCTGGCCCTGGACACCCGCCCGCTCGCCCTCGACACGACCCTCTACTGGCAGTCCGCCGCTCCTCTCGCGGAGGACTACGTGCTCGCGCTGCAACTGATTTCGCCGCGACCGGGGGATACGACCTTGCGCCTGAACTACAACTCTTGGCCCGGACGGGGCAACTATCCCACGTCCGCCTGGCGGCCTGGCGAACTGATCGCCGACCGCTACCGCCTGTCCCTGGACGACCCGTCCGACCACCCTACCCAGGCTTGGAACCTCGCGCTGGCCCTCTACCGTCAGGAGACCGGCGAGCGGTTGCCGGTCTACCTGGACGACCGTCCGGCGGGCGACATGCTCATCGTCGAGATGATGCGGGTGCCGGGCCGCTCCCCCGACTGTCCGGCGGCGGCCCGCCTGACCCCGGCCCCCGACTTCGCCGCAGCCGTCGCCCTGACCCACGCCTGGGTAGTCACCG
>JALWUZ010000188.1:5642-7166 GCA_027079895.1 Anaerolineae bacterium | reverse complement strand
AGGGCACGTCGTCAACTCGTTCTACGGTAACATCCATCATGGTCTATGCTCCCTCCTCGCTGTTTTGTCCTACGAGGGGAAGCATACCAAATCTGGAAACCTTTGTCAAAAATCAGCGAAATGCCTGCTCCTACTTGCCACCTGCAAACTTGCATACTTGCCTACTTGCACACCTGCCACTTGCAAACTTGCATACCTGCCACTCAAAACGGCATATAGCGATGCGTCACCAAAACCGCCAGCGAGAAAATCAACCCGAAGGCGTAGGCGACGTAATCAATCTTCTGGAACTTGAGATGCACCAGACTACTGCGCCCCTTCCCGCCGACGTAGCAGCGGGCCTGCATAGCCAGAATCAAATCCTCGCCCCGGCGGAAAGCGTCTATGAAGAGCGGGACGATCAGCGCGGCCACCTGCTTGGCGGTAGTGATGAACTGCAACTTCCCCTTGTGGGCGATGTCCGCTCCGCGCGACGCCTGCGCTTTCATGATGATCTCCAACTGCTCCGCCAGGAGCGGCACGAACCGGAGGGCGATCGTCATCACCAGAGAGAGTTCGTGGGAGGGGACGCCAATCCGCGAGAACGGACGCAACATGTTCTCCATCCCGTGTGTGAGGTCGGTCAGCGTCGTCGTGTTGGTCAGCAGACTGGTCAGGAAGAGCAACTCGACGAACCGCATAGCGGAGACGATGACCAACTGGATGCTGCCGGTGGTGACGTGAATCAGCCCCCAGTGGAACAGCGTCCGGTTCTCCGCGCCGTAGGGAGCGAAGGCGTTGCCGTAGAAGAGCAGTTGGAGCACCGCCAGCATGATGATGATCGGCACGGCCGGCTTGAGGCCGGAGAAGATGTAGCGCAGCGGAATCCGCGAGATGAGCACCAGCCCCAACGCCACCAGCACGAGGATGATGTTCGAGATGTAGGAGATGCTGAAGGTCACGGCGATGGTGATGAACAGGAAGACGGAGAGTTTCGTGCGCGGGTCGAGCCGGTGGATGAGCGAATCGCCGGGCAGGTACTGGCCGATGGTGATGTGCCTCAGAAATTCAAAATCTTCCATAGTTCCTCCACCCCCTCATCCACCGTCACCGGGATGTAGTCCATCTCGATGCCCCTGGCGACCAGTTCGTGGGCCACCTCTGCTACCTGGGGCACGCCCAGGCCGTGACGGCGCAACTCCTCCGGCTGGGAGAAAATCTCGCGGGTCGTGCCGCTCATCACCGTGCGCCCCTCGTCCAGCACGTAGATGCGGTCAACCAGCCCGGCCATGTCCTCCATGTTGGGCGAGACGAAGACCAACGTCAGGCCGTGCTCCTTGTGCAACATCAGCAGCCGCTCCAACAACTCCTTGCGGCTGCGGGGATCCACGCCGGAGGTGGACTCGTCCAGGATGAGCATCTCCGGTTTGAGGGCCAGCACTCCGGCCAGCGCGGCCTTGCGCATCTCGCCGCCGCTGAGGGAGAAGGTGAACCGGTCCTTGAACTTCTCGAAGTCCAGTCCCACCATCTCCATCGCCCACTTGA
>JALWUZ010000188.1:0-5632 GCA_027079895.1 Anaerolineae bacterium | reverse complement strand
CACCAGCCGCTCGAACAACTGCTGCTCTGGGTACTGGAACACCAGCCCGACCTTCTGGCGGATGCGGCGGATGTCCACGTCGGGGTCGCTCAAATCCTGACCGTCCACGATGACCTTGCCCGGCTCGCGGGGGCGGATGAGGCCGTTGAAGTGCTGCACAACGGTGGATTTCCCGGCCCCGGTGCGCCCGATGATGCCGACCGATTCCCCCCTGTAGATCTCCATGCTCACTCCGCGCAAGGCCGTGACCTCCAACGGAGTGCCGCGCAGGTAGTTGTGGTGCAGGTCGTTGACCAGGATGAACGGCTGCTCGCTCATAGTGCGCCCCTCCTCTCACCGACGCGCCGCTCCACCTCGTCCACCACCTCGTCCACCAGGAGCAGGTCGGGGGGGAAAGTGGAATCCCGCTTGTTCAGGTAGTAGGCCAACTGGGTAGTCTGGGGCACATCCAGTTGCAGGTCGCGCAGTTCCTCGACGTGGGCGAAGACCTCGCGCGGGGTGCCCTCCATCACGATGCGCCCGGCCTCCATCACGATGACCCGGTTCCCCTCGGCGGCCTCGTGCATGAAGTGGGTGATGGCGATGACGGTGACGCCCTCCTCGTTCAACTGGCGCACGGCCCGCAGCACATCGTTCCGTCCCTCCGGGTCGAGCATAGCGGTGGACTCGTCGAGGATGAGCACCTCCGGCTTCATCGCCATGACGCCGGCGATCGCCACCCGCTGCTTCTGCCCGGCGGAGAGGCGATGGGGCGGGCGCAGTCGGTAGTCGAGCATATCCACCACCCCTAACGCCCAATCCACCCGCTCGCGCAGTTCGTCGTCCGGCACGCCCAGGTTCTCCGGCCCGAAGGCCACATCCTCCTCGACGATCGTGGCGACGATCTGATTGTCCGGTATCTGGAACACCATCCCGACCGTGCTGCGAATGGGGAGCGTGTTGGCCGGGTCGTGGGTGTTCATGCCCTTGACCCAGATGTCGCCCTCGGTGGGGCGCAGGAGGACGTTGAGGTTTTTCGCCAGGGTGGATTTGCCGGAGCCGTTGTGTCCGACGATGACGAGGTAGTCGCCGGGGTAGATGTCCAGGTCAATGCCGCGGAGGGCGTGGATGGGGTTCTCCGATTCGGAGTTGTAATGAAAATGCAGGTTTCTGATCTTGATGATCGGTTCGCGTGGAGTAGACAAGGCCCTTCCCCTTTTGCGTCGAGAATGGTTCAGGCTGCTACGCTGCCGGAGGCCGGTGTAGGGGGCTGCTGACCGACGTCGTCCGGCACAGGCTAGGTACGGGTGGGTGACTTTGACAAATCGGCGTGGTTGTGCTATGATTGCCGAGGACTGTCGAATGTCGACATTATACCATCAACTAGGCGCAGCGTCAAGCAAAGATAAAAATGGCCACCGAGTCCCAAGTTTTCCAGCAGATACCCCACAAATCGCTGCGCGAAGTAGCCCTCTCCGCCATCCGCCAAGCCATCCTCTGCGGTGACATCAAACCCGGCCAGCGTTTGCTAGAAACGGAAATCGCCGCCCAACTGGGCGTCAGCCGCGCTCCGGTGCGCGAGGCGTTGCGCCAGTTGGAGACCGAGGGGCTGGTGGTGAGCGAACCCCATCGCGGCACTTTCGTCATCGAACTTTCCGACGCCGACCTGTGGGAAATCTACACCCTGCGGGCGGCCATCGAGAGCCTGGCGGTGCAGATCGTCACCGAGCGGGCCGACGAGGAGACGCTGGCCCGCTTGCAGCAGGCGGTGGACGAGATGGAGGAGGCCGCCCAGGCGCGGGATTCGGCCCGGCTGGCCGCGCTCGACATGTCCTTCCACGAAATGCTGTGCCGCGCCTCCGGCCACTCCCGCCTGCTGGACGTGTGGCTGAGTATGACCGTCCAGATTCGCACCTTCATTGACCTGACCAACACCCTCTACCTGCCGGCCGAGGATGTCGTCCGTCTGCACGCCGAGGTGCTGGCGCACATCCGCAACGGCGAAGCACAAGAGGCCGGCGCAGCCCTGAAGCGGCACATCCTCGACGTGGGGCAGCGTATCTGTCAACTGTGGCGCGGCGACGCGGACAATTAGCGTGGACGTTACCCCCGGCGGCCTGCTGGGGGATGGTTCTAGACACTAAACGAAGGAGGCAGTGCTATGGGACGCAAGAAAGTCACCATCCTTGACCTGAAGCGCAAGAAGGAAAAGGGCGAGCCGATCACGATGCTCACCGCCTACGATTACCCCACCGGCTTGCTGGTGGATCAGGCCGGGATTGACATCATCCTGGTGGGCGACTCGCTGGCGATGGTCGTGCTGGGGCATGAGAACACCGTCGCCGTGACGATGGACGAGATGCTGCACCACTGCAAGGCGGTGGCGCGGGGGGCGAAACATCCCCTCCTGGTGGGGGACATGCCGTTTATGTCCTACCAGGTGGATGTGAAAGAGGCCATCCGCAACGCCGGGCGATTCCTCAAAGAGGGCGGCATGGACGTCGTCAAACTGGAAGGCGGGCGCGACATGGCCCCCACCGTCAAGGCGATCGTGGACGCCGGCATACCGGTGATGGGGCACATCGGCCTGACGCCGCAGACCGTCTCCAAACTGGGCGGCTACCGGGTGCAGGGGAAGGATGTCGCCACGGCCAAAGCGTTGATTGACGACGCGCTGGCGTTGGAGGAGGCCGGAGTCTTCTCTATCATCCTGGAGGCCATCCCCGGCCCGGTGGCGAAGTTGATCACCGAGCGGGTCAGCGTCCCCACCATCGGCATCGGCGCGGGGCCCGATTGCGACGGGCAGGTGCTGGTCATCCACGACCTGATCGGCCTGTTCGATAGGTTCGTCCCCAAGTTCGTCAAGCAGTACGCCAACGTGTTCCCGCTCATCACCGAGGCGTTGGAGAAGTACCGCGACGAGGTCATCTCCGGCGAGTTCCCCGGCCCGGAGCACGGCTACCCGATGAGCGAGGAGGCGTTGCAGGCCTTGCTCGAGGAGTTGGGGGAGTAGTTCGAGACAGCCGCCCCAGGCGGCGGACTCAGCCGCTGCCTGGCTGCCTCCACACGGCGGCAGGCTCTAACGGAGGTGGAAAATGAAGATCGCAGTTGTCGGAGCAGGGGCGATGGGGAGCCTCTTCGGAGGGAAACTCTCGCGGGTGGCGGAAGTGACGCTGCTCGACCCCTGGGAGGAGCACGTCGCCGCCATGCAGCGCGACGGGCTTCACCTCACCGAGATTGACGGCCACGAGGAGGTCATCCCGGTCACGGCCACGACGGACCCGGACGCCGTGCCGGAGGTGAACCTGGCGATCATCTTCGTCAAGTCACACGCCACCCGTCAGGCCAGCGAGTGGGCGGCCCGCTTCCTCGCCGCCGACGGGCTCGCCCTGACGTTGCAGAACGGGGTCGGCAACGTGGAGACGATGGCGGAAGTGCTGGGGGAGCACCGCGTCGTCGCCGGCGTCACCTCTCACGGGGCGACGCTGTTGGGGCCGGGCCGGGTACGTCACGCCGGACGCGGCCCGACCTACATCGCCATTCGCCCGAAGGTGGCGAAAGGGCTGGCAGCGGTGGTGGACACTTTCGAGCAGGCCGGGTTCGAGGTGCATCTTTCCACCGACCTCGACAGCCTGGTGTGGGGCAAGTTGATCATCAACGTCGGCATCAACGCGCTGACCGCCATCCTGCGCGTCCCCAACGGGCAGTTGGTGAAGATCCCCGCCGCCAGCGAGTTGATGGCCCAGGTGGTGGACGAGGCGGTCGCTGTCTGCCGGGCGAAGGGGATCGAGTTGCCCTACGACGACCCGCTGGGACGGGTGCGGGAAGTCGCCCGCGCCACCGCCACCAATCGGGCCTCGATGCTCCAGGACGTGCTGCGCGGCGCACCGACGGAGATCGGCGTCATCAACGAGGCCATCGTCCGCGAGGGGGAGCGGCTGGGCGTGGAGACGCCGGTCAACCGGGTCATTGTCACCATCATCCGCGCCATCGAGGGGAGTTACCCCGTGCGCGTGAGTTGAAAGGAGGGAGTGAAGGTGACTAACGAGGAATTGATCGCGCTGAACCGCGAATACGTGTTCTTCACCTGGGCTACCCAGAGCCAGGTCCACCCCCTGGTCGCCGTCCGCAGCGAGGGGGTCTACTTTTGGGACGCCGACGGCAACCGCTACCTCGATTTCTCGTCCCAACTGATGAACGTCAACATCGGGCACGGCAATCAAAAGGTCATCCAGGCCGTCCACGAGCAAATGCAGAAGATGGTCTTCGCCTACCCCGGCGTCGCCACCGAGCCCCGCGCCCGGCTGGCCCAACTCCTGGCCGAAATCACCCCCGGCGACCTATCCAAAACGCTCTTCACGCTGGGCGGGGCCGAGGCGAACGAGAACGCCATCAAATTCGCCCGCCTCTACACCGGCCGACAGAAGATCATCACCCGCTACCGCTCCTATCACGGGGCGACCGCCGGGGCGATGGCCCTCTCCGGCGACCCGCGCCGCCTGCCCGTCGAACCGCTCATCCCCGGCGTCATCCACGTGATGGACCCGTACTGCTACCGCTGCCCCTTCGGACAGACGCCGGAGACCTGCCATCGGGAGTGCATCTCCCACGTTGAGCAGGTCATCCTCTTCGAGGGGCCGGAGAACGTCGCCGCCGTGATGATGGAGGGCGTCACCGGCACCAGCGGCCTCATCATCCCCCCCGACGACTACTGGCCGCGCATGCGGGAGATCTGCGACAAGTACGACATCCTGCTGATTGACGACGAGGTGATGAGCGGCTTCGGGCGCACCGGGGAGTGGTTCGGCATTGACAACTGGGGCGTGGCGCCGGACATCATGACGATGGCGAAGGGCATCACCTCCGGCTACGTGCCGCTGGGGGCGGTGATCGTCTCCCGCGCCATCGCCGACTACTTCGAGGACCGCCCCCTGCCGATGGGACTGACCTACTCCGGCCACCCGGTGAGCACGGCGGCCGGCGTCGCCACCATCGAAGTCTACAAAGAGGAGCACCTGGTGGAGAACGCCAAAGCGATGGGGGCGATTCTCAAGGAGGGGCTGGAGGAACTGAAGGAGAAGCACCCCAGCGTGGGGGACGTGCGCAGCATCGGGCTCTTCGCCGTGCTGGAACTGGTGCGGGACAAGGAGACGAAAGAGCCGCTCGCCCCCTGGAACGCCAAGCCGCACGAACTGGGCGTGATGGCCGAGGTGCAACCGGCCCTGCGGGAGCGGGGGATGTACACCTTCTCGAAGTGGAACCTGATCTTCGTCGTGCCGCCGCTTTCCATCAACGAAAGCGAACTGCAGGAGGGGCTGGACATCCTCGACGAGGTGCTGACGATCACCGACTCCGGGACGAAGTGAGTCCCCTGTCCCCCGACGACGTTCGGCCTGTCCGGCCTACGGCTGCAAGACGACGCGCCATGAGCCGAACAAGCCGAACGTCGCCGTTCCCCCGCCCCCGGACGGACACAAGGAAATGCGCAGGTCGTCCACCAGCGGGCGGCCCAGTTCCCCGACGCCGAGGGCGTAGCCGACGCCCCGCTCCACCGCGAAATCGGCGTACCCCGCGCCGAACTGCGGCTTGAGCCCGGTCACGGCCCGGTCCGCCCCGCCGGGCCAGGTCAGCCACACCTCGACCCCCGGTACCC
>JALWUZ010000187.1 GCA_027079895.1 Anaerolineae bacterium | reverse complement strand
TTCCCACGCTTTGCGGCAACGGATGAATCCGTTGCCTGGGCATGAGGCCCAAACCCAGGCGGCGGATTTATCCGTCGCCGGTGAACAGGCGATATGCCCACGCTGGCGCGAGCGTGACGCTCGCGTTCCCATGCCTTATTGCCCTGTCGCCGGTGAATCCGGCACGGGAACGGCGACAGCGCATCCCGTGAGGAGGAGGTGAGGTCTGTGTTGACGAAAGCGACTATCTCCGGCTACAAGAGCCTGCAAGATACCGTCGTCCGTTTCGCGCCTTTCACCGTCATCGTCGGGCTGAACAACAGCGGCAAGAGCAACCTCTTCGACGCCCTCCGGCTGCTCTCTCACGTGGTCCAGATGCCGGTCGCCGGGGCGTTCCGACCGGAGCACCATCGCGGCGACCCGATGGAATCGTTTTTCTCCGCGGAGCGGCGGCTGCGGCTCGAATGTGATTGCGATCTGAGCGCTACCCCCCACCCTTTCCACCGCGACGCCCGACTGAGCCATCCGTTCCTGCGTTACGAGGTTTGGATTGCCTTCGAGGATGGCCGGCTTATGATACGCTCCGAGAGCCTGCGGGGGCGTATGTCCCAGGGGGACCACTGGCGGGCGTTCATCTCCACGACGGAGGCCGGGGACGAGGTCCTCGTCAACCGGGACGCGGCTCAGGCGGGGCGGGTGCGGCGTTTCCCATTGCCGGCGGACCGTTCGGTGCTGACGGTGATTGACGACGCCGAACTCTACCCCCACATCGTCGCCCTGGCAGAGGATTTGAGCGCGTGGCGGTTTTTCCGTTTCGACCCCGACGTGCTGCGCGAACCGTCGCCGGCGATGGACATTTTGGAGTTGGAGCCGAACGGGCGCGGGCTGTCCGGTTTTTACGACACTCTGGCCCGCCGCCATCCGGCTCTGTTCTCGTCCGCCGAACGCGCTTTGAGCAAACGCGGCCTCCCAGAGATCGGTCACATCCGGGTGCTGGACACCGGCGACCATCGGCGGCTTCTGTCGCTGGTGCGGAAGGACGGGCGGGAGTTCACGGCGCGGGTGCTCTCGGACGGGACGCTGCGCTTCCTCGCGTTGTTGGCGTTGGCTTACGCGCCGAATCCGCCCCCCCTGGTCTGTTTCGAGGAACCCGAGAATGGCGTCCCCCCTGCCCGCCTGCCGTTCATCGTGGACACTTTACGCGCCATCACCGAACGGCGGGCCAGAGGTGGAAGGCGGGCTCAGGTGTTGGTCAACTCCCACTCCCCCTATCTGGTGGATCTGTTGGAGCCTGATGAGATGCTCATCGCCCGCCTGGATGAGCGGGGACGCACCCGGTTCATCGCGGTGGAAGATCTGTTCGCCAATCGCCCGGCGATCGAGGAGGCGTTGGAAAACGGCGAGCGCACGCTGGGAGAGGCCTGGTCGGAGGGCTGGTTCGATGGCAGGGCCACTTAAACTGGGCTTCGCGCTGGAGGGCAACAGCGATTACCCGATTATCCCGGTGTTGTCCAGGCGGCTCATACGGGCATCGTTCCCAGACATTTCGCTGGCGCCGGACTCCATCCTGCGCCCGCGCCGACGCGGCCACGGGTTCATCGGTGAACTGCCGCTCTTCTGCCGTCGCCTGCGGGAGGATGGCGTTGACATCGTTGTGGCGGTCGTGGACACCGACCGTACCCGTATCAACGAGAGGCTGCGGCTGCTGCGGGAGGCTCAGCAGCGTTGCGAGAGGGACGGGACCGCCGTCTGCATGGCGGAGGGGCTGGCCGTGCGCTCAGTCGAGGCCTGGCTGCTGGCCGATGAGCAGGCCATCGCCGCCGTGTTCGACGGCGACGTGGGAGGGCTCGCTTTCCCGTCGCCGGAGAAGGAGCCGTCACCAAAGGCGACGTTGAACCGCGTCGTGCGCCGTCTGACCGGAGGGACCGAGGTCACTTTCGCGCCGTTCGCGGACGCCCTGGCCGAGCGGATTCGGCTGGAGGTGTTGCGCAAGCGATGTCCCCATTTCGACAAGTTCGCCCGCAATCTGACCAATTGCGTCAAGGAGTGGCGGCGGTCTCAGGGATGACGGGGGGGCAGAGCGTGGGAG
>JALWUZ010000186.1 GCA_027079895.1 Anaerolineae bacterium | reverse complement strand
ATGGCGACGGCGTGGAGCATGCCCAGCCAGTTGGCCGCGTCCTCGATCAGATTGCCCATCTGGAAGTAGAGCCGGTTCGACCACTCCGCCCGCCCCTGCATATCGTGGATGAACGGCGGCGTGGTGGGGGAAGTGGCGTAGGCGGCGAAGGGGAAGTCGGCGGTGCTGAAAATGCCCGCCCTGGGGGTACTGGCCTGGGCCCGGAGCACGTCCCAGCGTTCCGGCGTCACCGTGTGGTCGAGAGTGATGACCGCCATTATGCCGCCCGGCAGACGCCAGTACCAGGCGATTCCCACCCGCCCTATGTAGCCGGGGGCGCGGCGGCCGATCTCGTCGAGCATCCGGTCGGCCAGACGCAGGGCGTCGAACGACGGGTAGTAGAGTGGGGCTGGGGACATTTTCCGCCTCGCTGTGACCTCCCAAGGATGAGAGGGATTATAGTCTGATACCCGTCGGATGTCAACGCGCCGGAGAGCCTGACCGAAGTAGTACAGCCCCCGATAGACCATCTCGAGTGAGATGTCTACGAAGAGCCGGTCCAGCCGTTCAGCAACTGCATCGGTCAGGTCTACCAGGACGGCATACAACAACCAGGTAGTCCAAATCTGGAGTTGAAGGCCGTAGGAAGAGCTGGTCCAGAAGTAGGCCAGCCCCAACAGCCGCTTGACGACGTTGAAAGCGTCCTCAATCCGCCACCGTTGATGGTACAAAGCGGCCACATACGTGGCGGGCAACGCCTCAGGGTTCAGCCCATTGGTCAGGTACTCGTACCATACGACGCCGTTACCCGTTTCTTAACCTAATTGTAACCTACCGCCTGGTCGAATGTGATAAAATCAGAACGGCACCGGCGCCATTGCCAATTTGCCACATCAGCGAGAGGAGCACATCTTGTCCGTGGCAGGACTGCCGTTCGCACAGGGCAGCGCACTGTTACTGTGGGCTGCCGCCTTCGTTTTGAGTCACCGCACTTGGCTGCGGAGACGCGGCGATGACGCGGGCGACCTGCTCGTCGCCGGCCTGGTCTGGTTACTGGTGCGGGCCGCCTTGCTGACCCTCGGCCTCCCGGCCGCCGCGCCGCCCGGCGACGGCTGGCTGACCACCGCCCTCGACCTCCTGGGATTCCTCCTGGTCGCCTGGCCGTTCCTCTCACCTCCCCTGTCCCCCCGCCTGGCCGACCGGCTGTTCGGCCTCGGACTGTTGGCGGCGGCCCTCGTCTGCTTTCTCGTGCCCTGGCAGTGGGCGCGGGTCTTCTTCTACGGACTGCCCCCGTTCCCGCACCCGGCCCTCACCTGGGCCCACGGCGCGCTGCTCCTCGCCGCCCTGACCGCCCTCGACCGACCGGAGCGTCCCGAACCGCCCCCCCGCGAGTGGCTGCTGACTATCGCCGCGGCGTCCCTGGCGGGGGTGGTAGGACTGCTGCTGCCCCTGCCCCTCACGCCGCCGCAGACCTCCGCGTTGGCCGCCGGGAGCGGGCTCTTCACCGCCTTCTGGCTCGACCGGTTGGAGCGTCGCCCCCGCCGCGAGACGGCCCGCTCCGCCGCCGGCGGGTGTGACGACGAGTCCATCGCCCGCCTGCTCGACGCCGGGGCCGCCCTCTCCACCGCCGCCGGTTTCCCCGACCTCCTGAAGATGGCCGCCCCGCTGCTGAACGAGAGCATCCCGGTGTGGGAAGTCGCCCTGTTCCTGGCCGCCGGTCAGCCGGACGGGCCCTCCACCCTGCAACTGGTGGCCCGCTGGCCGCATCCGCCGGAGAACGAGGCTGCGACGGAGCCGTTCCCTGCGGCCTCCGCCCCCGTCCTGGCGGACGCGCTGAACGCCCCGCAAGGGCTCGCCGTGACCCGTGAGGCGGACGGGGAACGGCTGCGCTCCCTGCGCCGCTTCCTGGCAGGCCGGGCCCAGGCCGTCCTGCTCCTCCCGCTGCCCGCCTCCGACGGGCCGCCTCAAGGGGTGGTGCTCGTGGCGCACGGCGACGGGCCGCTCGACCGAGGCCGCCGCCGACTGGCCCGTCTCTGGGCCGGGCAGGTGGGAGGCGCCGTCCGCTGCGTCCGACTGCGCGACGACCTGCGGCACCGCTCCCGCCGCCTGGCCCGCGTCCTGCGGCAGCACGAGCAGGAGACCGGTCAACTGCACGCTATCCTGGAAAGCATCGCCGACGGGGTCGTCGTCTCCGACGCCCACGACCAAGTCATCCTGGTCAACAGTGCCGCCTGCGACATCCTCCAAACGACGCCGGAGGAAGTGGTGGGCTACCCCTTCGGGCAGATTTTGGGGCGGATGGTGCCGACGGGCGAGGTCGGGCTCATCGGCACGCTGACGGAGACCTCCCCCTACGGCACGGCGGCCATCTTCCAGGTCGCCGAGCGGGTGGTGCAGATGAGCATGGCCCCCGTCGAGAACACCGCCGGACTCCAACTGGGCGTCGTGGCGGTCATGCGGGACATCACCGCGTTGGCCCAGGCGGAGGCGGAACGGGAGCGGCTCTTGGCCGACCTGCGGGAGCACAGTCGTCAGTTGGAGGAGGCCGCCGAACAACTGCGGGAGATGGACCGGCTCAAGTCCCAATTCATCGCCAACATGTCCCACGAACTGCGTACCCCGCTCAACTCCATCATCGGCTTCGCCGGGGTGATGTTGAAGGAGATTGACGGCCCGCTCACCGACATGCAGCGGGAGGACTTGGAATCCATCCAGAAGAGCGGCAAGCACCTGTTGAGCCTGATCACCGACATCCTGGACATCAGCCGGCTCTGGGCCGGGAAGTTGAGCCTGGACCTGGGAGAGGTCTCCATCCCGAAGGTGGTGGACGACGCCGTCGAGATGGCGGCCCCGCTCATCGGCGACAAGCCGCTCACACTGCGCCGCCTGGTCGCCCCCGACCTGCCGCCGGTGCGGGCTGACGAGAAGCGGGTCCGACAGGTGCTCATCAACCTGCTGAGCAACGCCATCAAATACACGGACGCCGGCGAGGTGACGGTCTCCACCTACCGGCAGGACGGGCGGGTCATCATCAACGTGAGCGACACCGGCATCGGCATCCCCCCGGAGTATCAGGAGGCGATCTTCGAGGAGTTCCGGCGGGTGGACGACTCTCGCACGCGCAAGGTGGACGGGTTGGGGCTGGGGCTGTCCATCAGCCGTCGGCTGGTAGAGTTGCATGGCGGGGAGATGGGGGTGGAAAGCCGCCCCGGAGAAGGCTCGCGGTTCTACTTCAGCCTGCCGATTGACGGGCCGCAACAGTAGCGGCCCGTCCACTTGCGCTAAATCCCGTTCTGGTATAGCATGCAGTTCCGCCGACCCTCGGAGGGTAATATGCCATTCAAAACCCTGATTGTAGACGACGATGTTGCCATTTGTGAGATGATCAGCGCGGTCATCGCCCCGCTCGGTTGCGAAGTGGCGACCGCCAACACCGGCGCGGACGCGCTGGAACAGATCAACCGTCATTCCTTCGCGGTCATCATCCTCGACATCTCATTACCGGACATGGACGGTATTGAGATCCTCCGACACATCCGCCGCCACCGCCCGGAGGCGGAGGTCATCATCCTCACCGGCCACGCCTCCCTGGAATCCGCCACCGAAGCGGTGCGGTTGGGAGCCTACGATTACATCACCAAACCGGCCCCGGTCGCCACCATCCGCGCCACCGTCCGGCGGGCTCTGGAGAAGCAGCGGCTGACGACCCGCCTCGCCACGCTCACCTCCCTAATCAGTGAGACGACCCTGTTCACGAGTGTGGAGCAGATCGGCCAGGCCGCGCTCACCGCCATCGGGCAGGTGCTCCGGTTCGACATCTGCGGCCTGTGGGTGGTAGACGAGGAACAGAACGCGCTCCGTCGCGTGGTTGCCTGCTACTATGCCCCCTCTACCACCGGTCTCCTGCCGCTGGATGGCGATAAGGGCATCGTAGTGGCGGCAGCCCGCAGCGGGCAGATGGTCTACGTCCCCGATGTGCGCGAGGACCCCCGCTACGTGGTCAGCCTCCCCACCTGCCGCTCCGAACTGGCCGTGCCCCTCAAAGTCCGCGGGCGGGTCATCGGAGTGCTCAACGTCGAAAGCGAGGAGTTGGACGCTTTCGACGTGGACGACGTGCAACTGCTCTCCGCCCTGGCCTCTCAGATAGCCGTCGCCCTGGAGAACGTCCGTCTGCATCGGGAGCATATCCAGGAAAGAGACCGCCTGCGCACCATCTTACAGAACATGCCGGTGCTCCTGGTCGCGCTGGACGACAAGGGGAACATCGTCGCCTGGAATCAGGAGTGCGAGCGGGTGACCGGCTACACCGCCGACGAGGTCATCGGCTGTCGGCATATCGCCAAGCGGTTGTTCCCCGACCGTCAGTATCGGCGGCAGTTGATCAAGCACTGGCGACAGGTGAGGAACGACTTCTTGGACTGGGAGATGGACATCGTCACCAAAAGCGGCGCGGTCAGAACTATCTCGCTCTCCTCCATCTCCGACCGCTTTCCGGTCCCCGGCTGGCACACGTGGGCCGTCGGCGTGGACGTGACGGAGCAGAAAGAACTGATCAAGGGCATCGAGCGCTGGACGGCCCGGCTGGACGCGCTGCGGCAGGTGGGCTTGCAGATCACCTCTCAATTGAACCGCGACGAGTTACTCCACTCCATCGTCTCCTACGCCGTCGAACTCCTCGACGGCACCTCCGGCGGCCTCTACCTCCACCGCCCTGACAAGGACGCGCTGGAGTGGGTGGTGGCGGTCGGCGACGATCTCCCCCCCATCGGCAGCCTGATTCGCTCCGGCGAGGGGCTCTCCGGCAAGGTGTGGCAGGCCGGCCGGGCGATGAAGGTGGACAACTATCAGGAGTGGGAGGGACGGGCGGAGCAACATCGTGACCTGCCCTGGACAGCCGTCATCGGTGCGCCGGTCCACTGGCGTGGCGATTTCCTGGGGGTAGTCGTCGTCACCTCTTCCGCCGAGTCCCGCCTGTTCGTCGAGGCCGACATGGAACTGCTCTCCCTGTTCGCCGTGCAGTCCGCCATCGCCATCAAAAACGCCAGCCTGCACCGCGAGGCCCGCCTGCGGGAGCAGGAATTGGACGCCGTCAACAGGGCTATCCGCTCCATGACCTCCCACCTCGACCTGGACACAGTGCTTCAGATAGTGCTGACAGAGGCCGGGACGGCGGTGCAGGCGGAGGCCACCTCGGTGCTCCTGTACGATGACCAGGCCGACCGGCTGTGGTTCGCGGCGAGCGTCGGACCGGGAGCGGAGCGTGTGAGGACGCTGGACATGCCGGCCGACAAGGGGGTCGCCGGCTGGGCGGTTCGGGAGCAACGTCCGGCCCTGGTACACAACGTGCAGGAGGATGCCCGTTTCTACAGCCGCATAGACGACATAACGGGGCTGTCCACCAAGTCACTGATAGCCGTGCCGATGGTGCATCGGGACAAGGTCATCGGAGTGATCGAGGCGATCAACAAGACGGACGGCGATTTCAACGCGCGGGACCTGCGCCTGCTGACGATGTTGGCCGACTCGGCCGCCATCGCCATTGACAACGCCCATCTGCACACCGAGTTGCAACGCCGCCTGGCCGAAGTGCGCGTCCTGCACGCGGTGACGGTCGCCGCCTCCTCCACCCTCGACCTCGACCAGATATTGGAGCGCACCGCCGAAGCCATCCGCCGCGCCCTGAACGTCGAGTATCTGGTCTTCGCTCTCCCGGACGAGTCGGGAGAGTCGTTAGTTATGCACCACTCCCTGCTGGGGGAGGACACCGACCTTGTGGAGTGCGCCAGTACACAGATGAGGGAGAGCCCCTGCGGACAAGTCTACCTGACAGGGGAACCGGCGTTGATCGGCGATGTACAGGCGTTGCCCCACCCCTTTGAGGTCTCCGAGAATCTGCGTTCAATGTTGATAGTGCCGGTGCGTTGGAGAGAGGAACGGGTCATCGCCGTTCTCGCCGCCGGGCGGTCACAACCGAACGCCTTCAGCGCAGACGACCAGCGGTTGTTCGAGGCCATCGCCGCCCAACTGGGCATTGCGATGGAGAACGCCCATCTCCACGAGGCGGAGCGGGAGCATCGGAAGTTGGTGGAGCAATCGCGGGCACAGTTGATTCAGAGCGAGAAGTTGGCCGCCACCGGGCGGATGGCGGCGTCGCTGGCGCACGAGATCAACAATCCGTTGCAGGCGATCCACAACAGCCTCCAGTTGGTGCTCTCCTTCCCCCTGTCACCGGAGGAGCAGCGGGAGTACCTGCAGATCGCCAGCGAGGAGATCGAGCGGCTGGTCGGCATGGTCAAGCGGATGCTCCAGTTCTCCCGCCGTCCCCAGGACGGGATGAAGCAGGTACAGGTCAACACCGTCGTGGAGCGGGTGTTGAGTCTGGCGCACAAGTATCTCCAACACCACCACGTCTCACTGCGGCGCGACCTGGCCCCAGACTTGCCGCTCGTGCTGGGGAACCCCGACGAGTTGGAGCAGGTGTTCTTGAACATCGTCCTCAACGGCGTGGACGCGATGCCCGATGGCGGCACGCTGCGCGTTGTCAGTTCCACGACGGACGATGGACGGATAGCGGTCTCCATCAGCGACACCGGAGTGGGGATACCGCCGGAGAACCTGCCCCGCATATTCGAGATGTTCTTCTCCACGAAGGAGAACGGGACCGGCCTGGGGCTTTCCATCAGTCACAACATCATCGAGCGGCACAACGGCGAGATCGCCGTCCAGAGCGAGGTGGGGAAAGGGACGACTTTCACCGTTTATCTGCCGGCAATGGGTCAGTGACGGGGAGGCAGGATGGAGGCGATGACGACAGCGGAGACGACCGGATCGGACGAGTTCCCTCCCCACATCCTCATCGTGGACGACGAGCGTTCCCTCCGCCGCACGTTACGGGGATTGTTCCGACAACTGGGCTACCGCACCGCCGAGGCGGCCTCCGGGCAAGAGGCTCTGGCCCTGCTCACCGAACACACTTTCGACCTGGTGCTGCTCGACCTGAATCTGCCGGGGATGAGCGGCACTGCGGTATTGGAGGCCGCCCGCCCTCTGGCACCGGACACCGTCTTCATCATCCTCACCGCTCACGGCACTTTGGACTCCGCCATCGCCGCCATTCGGCACGGGGCGTTCGACTATCTGCTCAAGCCGAGCAAGACCGAGGAGATCATCCACGCCGTCGAGTCCGGGCTG
>JALWUZ010000185.1 GCA_027079895.1 Anaerolineae bacterium | reverse complement strand
GGCCGGTGATGTCGCTGCGGTCGAGGGCCCGCAGCGCAGCGGTGAGCGAGTCCTGGTAGATCTCCCGCACCTCCGGCGCGGACGGCCAGACGACGAAAAGAGCGTGAGCCGTAGCAACCCCTTCGAGGAGAAGCACCACCCCCAGCGCGGGCCCGACCAGCGGGCGGACGGACGGCCTCCGCCGCCCCAGCCACCCCCGGAGCGACGCCGCGCCGACCCCGGTCAGAATGGCGGCCGGCGGCAGCCCTCCGATGGCCCGCACGAAACTCGGAGCCTCCGGGGTGAGCATCGAGGGGGCCAGCCCCAGCCCCAGCCAGAGGAGAAGCAGGAAGTAGGCCGGTCGTCGCCACCGCCTGAGACTCGTCGCCAGCCCCAGCAGGGCCAGCGAGCCCAGCAAGAGGCCGAAAGTCGGCCGCCCGGAGACGTTGTACCGCCAGTTCGGGTCTCCGGTCGGCAGGAGCAGCCCCAGCGCGTTGACCGCCTCCCGCAGGAACGGGCGCGGGTCGCCATCCCGCAGGGCCGCGATGACCGCGTTCAACTGACCGATGCGGGTCTCCGGCGTGCCGGGGTGGACTTTCACCTCGTAGACGAAGGGGGCGGCGATGAGCACCGCCAGCCCCATCGTGAGCAGCGTCACGCGCCACCACTGCCGGGCCGGGAACGTCCGGCGCACCGCCAGATGGAGCAGGTATCCGGGCAGGAGGAGGAACATCCCCCGCGCGGCGGTGAAAGTGTACCAGGTGAGCCCCAGCAGCGCGCCGCCCAGGGCCGCCCAGCCCAGACGCGGCGACCGCTCGCCGGTCTCCAGGCCGCGCCACAGGCAGTAGACGGCCGGGACGAAGAGCAGCGGCAGCGTGATGCCCCGCAGGGCAACCCGGCTGAAGAAAACCGGCCACCAGGTCACGGCCAGCACGCCGCCGGTGACGAGGGCGACGCCCCGACCGAAGAGCCGCCGGGCCAGCGTGTAGGTCAGCGGGATGAGGAGCAATCCGGCCCAGCGGGTCACGAGCCGCGCGGCGAAGACCGTAGAGCCGAACGGCGGCATGACGGCGGCCAAGCCGTACATAAACAGCGGCTCCGCGCTGTAACTGATTTTCCAGTGGATGGGACGCTCCCCGCCGACGATGAGGTCGCCCAGTTTCATCATCCGCAACTCATCGTGGGAGGGGCCGGGCGGCACGGCGTCGGGCGCGGCGAAGCGGAAGGCGGCGGCGACGAGCATCGTCAGAATGAACAGGCTCAACTCCAGGCGGGAAATGCGGGCCATACGGACTCTCCATCAAGGGACGCGATAGACGAACAGGGAGTAGCCGATCTTGTCATCCGGCGGGCGGGCGCGAAACCAGGCGAAGAGGTCGTGGTCCGGGAAGACGACCCCCACCAGGTTGGTGACGCTGATGACATATACCCCCGGCTCCGGCTGCTCGCGGTCGAAGGGCGGGTCCTCCCACAGAGTGAAGCCGTAAGGGACGCCGGGCAGCAGGTCGCAGGAGACGCCGTAGACCTCCGGGCGGGCCGTCCCGAACCAACTCAGCCGCACGCGGGCGACCTGCTCCCGCTCCATCCAGGCCCGCAGCCCCTTCATATCCTGCCCCCAGTCCAGATTGGAGTCCACCAGGATGTGCCAGCCGTTGTCGGGCCCGCCGCCGATGAGGTTGAAGTAAGCCAGGTAATGGGGATAGATGAGCAGCGCGGCGACGAGGGGGCAAGCGGCCAGGCAGCGGGTCAGGCGGGGGGACGGCCGGGCGGCGAGACGGGCGATGTGCAGCGCGAGGAAGGGGAGGATCGGCAGGAGATGGCGGTAGCCGAGGTTGAGGCGGGCGGTGGTGGAGACGAGGAAATAGAGCAGCGGCGGCAGGAGGACGAAGAGGTCATCGCGGGAGCGGCGGCGGACGAGGGCGACGGTCGCCAGGAGCAGACCGGCGAGCGTCGCCGTCGGAGTCTTGACGACGAAGGCGACGGGGAAATAGTACCACCATCCGGCGGTGCTGACCCGTCCCAGGAGATAGCCCGGCCGCCCGCCGGCGGCGAACCCCAGGACGGCCTCGATGCCCCGGACGTAGGGCGGGGCATCG
>JALWUZ010000184.1 GCA_027079895.1 Anaerolineae bacterium | reverse complement strand
GGGTACGGGCAGACACATGGGTCTGCCCCTACACGGCCTGACGGGGCAATCGGTTGGGCAACCGCGAGGGTTGCCCCTACACGGCGCGACGGGGCAATCGGTAGGGGCCGGTCTTGCACCGGCCCTGTGGGGGCGGCCGATTGGGCAACAGACGAGGCAACCGATGGGGCAACGGGCGGGGCAATCGGTTGGGCAACCGCGAGGGTTGCCCCTACACGGCCTGACGGGGCAACCGGTAGGGGCCGGTCTTGCACCGGCCCTGTGGGGGCGGTCAATTGGGCAACGGGCGGGGCAACCGGTTGGGCAACCGACAGGGCAACCGCGAGGGTTGCCCCTACACGGCCCGCACGCCACACGCGCTGCGGTGGTGCGCTACACGCCGGAAGAGGTGGTCGTCGCGGTGGAGGCCGCTGCGCCGGGGTACCTCGTCCTCACCGACGGCTGGTACCCCGGCTGGCGGGCGACGGTGGACGGCGTCCCGGCGGAGGTGCTGCGGGCCGACCTCTACTTCCGCGCCGTCGCCGTCGAGGCCGGACACCACCGCGTCCGGTTCACCTACCGCCCGCTGAGCCTGTACATCGGGGCCGGGGCGACGCTCCTCACGCTGGCGGTGCTGGCCGCTCAATCGGTGGCGAAGGCCCGCTCCTGCTCCTCCAGGTAGCGCAACTGCTCCTCCAAAGCCTCCTCGATGTCAATCATCTCCGTCTCGCCGACGTAGGGCATGGTGCGGATTTCCTCCAGCCGGTCCAGAGCCTTGACGACGGCGGAGATGCGCCGGATGCACCGGCGGGCCGTGCCGATGAGCGACCGGATGGCCTCCGGGTCGTCCATCCCCACCGCTTCCACGCTGTCCAGTTCCAGGGAGAAGGCCATCAACTGATTGTTGATGTGGTGCGCCAACGTGGTCACGGTGCGCTTCAACATCGCCGCCGCCGCCGCTTCCTGAGTGACGCGGTTCAACTGGGCGTTCTCCACGGCGACGGCCACCCAGGAGGCCAGCGTCGTCAGCAGTTCCTGGTCGTCCCGCGTGAAGGCCGGGCTGGTCGGGCCGCTCCGCTTGTTGATTACCTCGATGACGCCGATGACTTGCCCCTTCACTTTCAGCGGCACGCAGAGGATGGAGCGGCTATCCAGCCCCACGTCCTGGCTGATTTGCTCGAAGAAGCGGGAATCGCGCCGCACGTCGGGTATCAGCAGGGGGCGGCCATGCTCCGCCACCCAGCCGGCGATGCCCTGGCCCGGCTTCAGGCGAAAGTCGGAGAAGCGGGCCTCGTCCCCTTGCAGGGTAACGGCGAACTCCAACTCGCCAGTCTCCTGGTCAACGAGCAGGAGGGAGCCGGCCTCCACGTCGAGGAGGTGGTTGACGTTCGCCATCACCCGGCGGAAGATCTCCCCTTCCTCCAACGTGGAGGTGATGGTCTGGGCGATGTCGTTGAGGACGACCCAGTTGTGCAACTGTTGTTGAAGCCGCTGGTTGGCCCGTGCCAGAGCGTGGGTCAGGTTGTCCCGTTCGCGCCGCAGTCGTTCCTCGGTCAGTATGCGCTTGACCACCGACCGCACCCGGTTGACGCTGAAGGGCTTTTGCAGGAAGTCCCTGGCCCCCAGGCGGAAGGCGCTGAGCACCGCCTGACGGGAACTGTAGGCCGTCAGGACGATGACGGGGACCGAGATGTTTTCCTGCTGCATTTGCTTGAGCAGGTCCAGGCCGGACACGCCGGGCAGCATCAGGTCTAGGAGGACGACGTCGGGCTGTTCGGAGGCGATCTTCTCCAGGGCCTCTTGGCCGTCCGAGGCGGTCAGCACGTGGTAGCCGACCGGCGCGAGCACGATGTCGCTCAGAAAGCGTTGGATTTCGCTGTCGTCGTCAACGACCAGTATGCTCCCCTTACCCATCTCCCCCTAACCCCCCGTGTGAGAAGAAGTCCGTGAGGTTCAGTTTCAGGACAGCAGCCGTTTGATCTGCCGCACGGCGCGGTTGGTCACGCGGCGATAGGGTTTGTTAGGCGGGACGAGGGCCGCCAGTATCAGCCGCTCGCCGCCGAAGGCGATGTAACGGCAGACGAGGCGGATGCGGTCCCGGTCGTGGATGGTCACTTCGTCCACGTCGGCCATTCCCAGTTGACTTTGGGCGTCGTTGCTCACTCGCTGAATCAGGGCGACCATCGCCGAGATGAGGTCGCTGTCGTAGTCGCGGGGGCTGGTGGCGATCGGCAGCCCCTCGACCGAGGTCAGGACGGAGACTTGGAACTGTCCGGCCTCGTTCATCTCGTTGAGTATCTCACGGAAGGAGGTTGGCTCGCCCGATTTGGTCTGTTCGTTGCTCATCGTTCATCTCCCTTGTGTTAAGGTTAGAGTTTTTTCTGGGCCTGGGCTACCACCAGGTTGATGATGGCCTTGAGGGTGTCGAACACGCCGGTGCCTTTGATGGCCACCGATGGGAAGCAGGTTACTTTGGTCATCCCCAGCCGCCGTTGCAGTACAGAGGGCTGGACGGCGTTCGGGAGGTCTTGTTTGTTGCATTGGAGCACGAGGGGCATTGATTCCGGGTTCAGCCCCAGCGAGCGCAGGTTTTCCGCCATGTCTTTCACGGCCTCGACGTTGGCTTGGAACCGTTCTCGCTGCGAGTCGGCGACGAAGACGATGCCATCGGCTCCTTGCAGCACCAAGCGGCGGCTGCCGACGTAGTAACTCTGGCCCGGCACGGTGTACAGGTTGAAACGCGGCTTGAGCCCGGCGATCTGCCCCAGTTCCAACTGGAGGAAGTCGAAATAGAGGGTACGGTCGCCTCTGGTCTTCAGGGAGACCAATTCGCCGCGGATGTTGGGGTTGGTCTTGGCGTGGATGTATTGTAAGTTGGTGGTCTTGCCGCTCAAGGCCGGCCCGTAGTAGACGATTTTCAGGTTGATTTCACGCAGTTTCCAGTTGATGAACATAGTTACCCTCGTTTCGCGTCATTAACTGCTCATCCTCCGCTCTCGTCTCCCGTGAGGGCTCTGCCGGTCACAGGCCGCCGAAGACGCGGTCCAACTCGTCGGCGAGGGTCGCGCTGAAGTCGCCCAGGGGGACGTCCTGGGGCTGGCCCATCACTTCCTCGAACTCGGCGGTCAGGGGGTAGAGCCGTTCGGCAGCGCGGCGCACGAAGAGGCGCATCAGGCCGATGGGGGTGTCCGCTCCGAAGATGACGATGAGGAGGAAACTGCCCGCCACGCTGAACAGGTAGATGCTTTTGTTCTCTCCTTCGTGGAGGAAGGAGCCGTGCGGGTTGGGTTCTCCGATTTGGCGCACCAGTTCACTCATCGCCGCCACGTCGCCGGCGGCCAAGGCGGCCACTGTCACCGGGTCAATGTCCTCCAAGCGTCCCTGCGCACTGACCAGTTGCCCGCTGATGTCGGCCAGCAGGACGCACTCCGCCTCCGCCTTGCGCCGCAGTTCCAGCAGGATGTCGTCAATCTGGGCGCTCAGGTCTTCAGGTAGGGAAATGCCTGTCTCCATGTGATTACCTCCCTCGATGTCCTCCGCCCTGGGTGAGGTCAGGACAGATCGAATGTCTTGTCCATCTCTTCGCTCAACGCCGACCCAAATCCGGCGTGCGTGTCCGCGAGCAGGTGGTCGGAGTGGCCCTCCAGTTCGACGACCAGGGGTTTCAGTTTGCGGACGGCCCGGCGGCCAAAGGTCTGCACCAGTCCGGCGAGGATGCCGGGCCGGAAGACGACGATGAGGACGAAACGGGCGTCAATGTCGAACAGGTAGACGTTCACCCGGCGGCCCTGACGGAACAGTGCGCTGCCGGTGGCGTGGCCGCCGATGTGCCGGATGAGTTCGGCGGTCGCCATCACGTCGGCGGCCCCCAGGGCCGCGATGAGTGCGGGGTCTATCTCTTGGGTGTCCCCTTGGACGCTGACTAGTTGGCCGTCGGCGTTCGCCAGGATGACCGACTCGGCATTGGTCAGGTCGAGCAGGTCCAGCAGGATGATCTCGATTTGGGAGAGCAGTTGGGCCGGAAAGGATGCCTGTGCCATATGTCACCGCCCTATGATTAGGGGCTCTGGGTCCCCTGGGGGTTGATCGCGAAGGAGTGCATCGGTTGATTGCCGTGTTGGGGCAATTGCTGGGCATCGAAGTAGTAGCCCCGGCCGCTATCCAACGCCTCGGTGACGACCGCCCGCCCGAAGGCTTTGCGCAGGAACAGGTAGCGGGAGGAGAAGAACAAACTTTCCCATTCCTGTTCGTAGTGCAGGCAGAGGGGCTGGAGGTGTTTCATCACCAGGAGGCATTGGGGCTTGCGGGTGTCCACCGACAGGGTGGCGAACCGCCCGTGCAGAAGGTTGATTTTCTCGCCCACCGCCTCCGGGTAGTCATCGGGGTGCAGGAGCGGGTTGACGGTGTCTTGCAGGCGGAAGATGATCTCGCTGTCCACTTCTCCGGCCCTGGGCAGTTGCAGTTGGTCGAAAAGCAGGTCGTCGTTGTAGATGACGCCGTTGTGGATGCCGATGACGTGCCCGGCAATCAAGGGGTGGTTGTTGACGTTGCGCCAACGGCTGCCTTTGGTGGGGGCGCGGGTGTGCCCCAGGATGCAGACCGTCTCGTCGCCGACGGTGTCGAGCACGCGCCGATAGTCTTCCATTTCCACCAGTTCCGAGGCCGGCACCGGCTGTTTGAAGAGTTGGTAGCGGCCATCGGACTGGATGACGGCGATGCCGGCCGCCTCCCGTCCCCGTTCCTCGTTGAACAGGAGGTTGGCGGTGGCGATCTTCTTGATTTCCTCCCAGGTCTCCGGCGAGCGGGAGGTGGGGTACAGCAATACTCCGGTCAGACCACACATAAAATTCCTGTTGTCCTCCGATGAAAGGGATTAAGGCCGCGGCAGTGAACCGGTCAACTCAGGAAAACCATCGTGCCCAGTTGGGCGTCCCACTTGAGGCCGCGCCACTCATCGAGCCGGGTCAGCCGCCGTTCCAGTTCCTGGGGGGTGAAGAAGAGTTCCCGCGCCGCCTCCCACTTCCACGCCTCCGGCGCGGGGTAGCCGGTCAACTCTGCTAATTCGATGGCCCGAATCAGCCGCCGGTCGCTCTTGTCCCATTGCTCCTCGGCGGTGACGGCGGCCCGTTCGCTCAGCAGGGCCTCGATCTCTACCCAGTTGCGCCCGCTGATTCGCAGCAGTGAGAGCGGGGTTTCCGCCAGCAGGGAGAGCACCTCGAAGGCCGGGTGTTCGTCGCTGCGCTCGCCGGAGACGCGGGCCAGGCGCACGAAGACCGGCTTGAGCAGTTCCAGCAACTCCCGGCAGCCGGCCCGCAGTTCGTCAATCACCTCCGGCGTGACTTGGGAGGTGTCGCTGGTCGCCAGGTTGCCCTCGTTGTTGCTCAGCATGTCCAGCAGAGCCACTTTCCGCCGCCACTCCCGCACCCGCCCCACGTGGATGACGCCGTACTGGCTCATCTCCACCGCCTTGAGGATCATCGCCAGGAAGAGGAACGTCTTGGCGACGATGGAGGTGGGGGAGAGGTCGGCGTCGGGAAAGCGAAATTCGAGGTGGAAATCCCGCACCGCGCCGTCGTCGGTGAAGGTGACGTGCTCCAGGTTGAGAAAGTTCTGATGCTCCGGCACCCGCTGGCTCTCCTTCAACCGGCGTTGGATTTCGACCATTGACATCACCCCTGGGGTCAGTTTGACCATTTCGAGGTGACTGGTGTAGTTCCGCCGCCGACAGAGGGCCTCCATCCGGTCGCCCGCGCTGGTGAGGAAGCGGAGGTAGGGGGCGTAACGGCGGGTGAGGTTCCAGACGTTCGCCAGGATGATCTCCGGCACCGGCTCGCTCAGGCCGATGGTAAGGGTGTGATAGTGCAGGCCGCAGGTCGCCCGCGCCCGGATGCCCTTTTCCACCAGTGGGTCGAGGATGGAGCGATATTGCTCGATCAGGGCCGGATAGTAGGGCTGCCGTCCGATGACCTGGATTTCGAGGCCGCAGTGCTCGCTGATGATGTCCAGGACACCATGCCGCCCCAGGTTGGTCAGGTCTTTGGTCGGCTGCAATGCTTCGACCAGCGGCGGGAGGAAATCGTCTTTCTTGACCCCTTTCGGCAGGGCAAATTCGACCTCGGTCCCGACCTTGATGGTGCGGTACAACAGGTCTTTCCAATACATCGCCTGCTCGTGGGTCAGACAGTCGTCACGGCGGAAGATGATCGGTTCTTTCATCGCGCACTCCGGCCATCAGGCAGAGGATAAGGGCAGTGGTCGCCGCCCTCCACCGTAGAAATGGAGCAAGTCGCCGGGCCAGGGACGACCGGCGGCCTGCTCCATCATCCGTTTCGCGGCCGATTCCGCGCCGAGAAGCCGGACTAGAACATCTCGAAGCACAGAGCGCACCGCTTGTTGGCGATGTCCACGTCAATCTTGTCTATGCGGGCCTTGACTCCCAGCCGCGAGCGCATAGCGGCGGCGGCGATGTTCAGGTACGGACACATAAAGGGCTGTATCCCGGCCTCGATGAGTTCCGCCTCGGTCTTCAGCAGGACGCAGTTCTGCACGTCAAACTCGACGTTGTCCCCTTCGGTGGCGATGTCGAATTTGAGGGCGATGCCGATCTCGTCCACGAAGATGCGCCCGATTTCGGTCAGGATGTCCTGGGGCTCCTCGCCGGCGATTTCCAGGCCCATCGTTTTTTCCATTGATTCCAGCATGCCCGCGCCGACGGTCGCGCTGATAGCCAGAGCCGACTCGCCCAGCAGATCCCAGAGCCCCTTTTCGAGGCCGTAGATGATCATCGCGTTGATGCGAGCCAAGTTCCTTTTCTTTTCTTCCTCGGTTGCCATTTTCTAACTCCTCGACCGGCTACCCGGCCATAATCTCGGCCAACTTCTCCGCCACCTGGCGGGCCTCGTAGAAGGCCATGCCCAGGTTCACATCGGCGGGGGTCAGGCCGACGAACACGTTCCGGTCGTCAACGAAGGTGACGATGATGTTCCCCTTGCTGCCCTGAATGAGAGTCTGGAAGAACTCGCCGCGTTTCATCTGCTCCACGCTGCGGCGGCTGAGGCCGAAGATGGCCGCGGCCGCAGCGCCGACCAGGGTCTCATCCAGTTTGCCGATGGGGACGTTGGCCGAAAGCACCAGACCGTCAATCCCGACCAGCGCACCACCTTCGATGTCGGTGGAACTGGACAGCAGGTCACTCAGGGCATCGGCCAACAACTCACTCCGTTTTTTAGGTGCCACTTCTGTTGCCTCCTTTTTGCTGCTGGTGTCCGCCTGGGCTTCCAGGGCCTTGCGCTCATCAATCCGCTGCATGCCCTCCAGAAGCAGGGCGGACCAATTGATTGTAATGGTATGCGCGGGCGGAGCGACGCCGGTTTCCAACTCGAACTCGCCGTCCTCCCAGGTCAACAACTCATAGACCACCTCCTCTCCCGCTTGAGAACCTAGTGTGGCGTGCACGACTTGCCCGCCCTCGAAGAAAATACTGGCCTCCTGCCCGTGCGAGCGGATGAGCAGACGGGCTCGCTCCCGGCCGCGACATCCCATTTGAATGACGTCGCTCAGATCCATGTCCTTCAGGTTTCCTTTGAGTGCCATATTCTCCTCTCCACATAGCCTCCCACGCTACACTCTTGCCAATACCAGGGCGATGATGCGCTTCAGCGTAGCCGTCACGCCGATTCCCTGCACCGCCACGCTCTCGTAGTAGGGCAGGTTCTCGGTCGGCGACAGGCTGCGGCGCAACGTCTCCACCGAGTACACACCGGGCAGGTCCCGCTTGTTGAACTGCAAGACGAGCGGGATGTCCTGCCAGTGGTACCCCAAAGCCCGCAGGTGTCCTTTCATCTCCTTCATAGCCTGGATGTTGTCGTAGTACCGCCCGCGCCGGGAGTCGGCCACGAAGACGATGCCGTCCACCTCTTCGAGCACGATGCGCCGGGTGGCGGCGTAGATGCTCTGTCCCGGCACAGTGTACAGGTTGATGCGCGGCTTGAGCCCCTTCAGTTCCCCGATCTCCAACGGGAGGAAGTCGAAGAACAGGGTGCGGTCTCCCTCGGTCTTGAGGGTGACGAGCCGGCGGCCCTGTTTCCGGCCCACTTTGGCGTAGATCTGCTCCAGATTGGTGGTCTTGCCACTGCGCGGCGGGCCGTAGTAGACGATCTTGAGGTCTAGTTCCCTTTTCTTCCAGTTGAGGTACATGTCAATCACCAAACAGGTCGTCCAGGGCCGTCGAGATGTCCTGCTGGAAATCATCGTCCAGGCCGCCGAACAGGTCTTGCAAGGTGTCCCTGATTCCGTGCCGCAACTCCTCGTCCAGTGTTTCCTCTGCGGCTTGCTGCCGGGCCTGTTCCTGGGCCAGAATGTCCCTGATCTGCCGGATGGCCCGCAGGGTGTAGACGCGCACCAGTCCCAGGGGGACTTGATTGTCGAACACGATGGAGACGGTGAACTCGTCGGTCACGGCCACCGACCAGATGTTGAAGTCCTCGCTCTCTTGGAGGCTCTGACGGAAGCGGCGCGTCTCTCCCTCGTGGCGCAGCACGTCGGCGATCTCGGCCGTGGCCGCGAAACTGCCGGCCACCAGGGCCCCCAGCGAGATGGCCTGGCTCTCGTCCACGTCCCCGTGCCAGTGAATCAACCGCCCGCCGCGTCCGGTCATCAGGACGCAGCGGCCCTCGACCTGGCGGAGCAGTTTGTTGAGGGTGAGTTCGATCTGCTCAGCAGCAGCGGCGGAGAGAGCGCGTGCCGGAGCCCGCTCCCATTCCTCGTCCCCCAACTCCTCTCCCCACTCCTCGAACTCCTCATCGAACAACTCGCCGGCGGCGGCCTCGTCCGCCCGACGCAGGCCCTCCAACATCAGATTCGACCAGCCGGCGGTGATGGTGTGCTCCGGCGGCTGGGCGTCCATCTCCAACTCGAAGTCCCCGTCCTCCCAGGAGAGCATCTCGTAGACCGCCTCGTTGCCGGTCTTCTCCCCCAGTTCCGCATGCACGATGTCCCCATCCTGGAAGTACAGGAGTCCCTCCTGCCCCCGATAGCGGACGTGCAGCAGGGCCTGGACACGCTCGGTGCAGTTGACCTGGACGATGTTGGGCAGGCTCAAGGTGCGAAGGTTGCCCCGCACCATCGAACGGTCTCTCTCGGCGAGGACGCGGCCTACCGTGTCCACCAAGTCGTGCAGGTCGAGTGGTTTTTCCAGGAACTCGCTGGCCCCCAGCCGCAGAGCCTCGATGACGGTCTCCTTAGTGCCGTAAGCGGTGAAGATGATCACCCTGGTGGAAGGTTTGTAGGCTTTGACCTCCCGCAAAACTTCCAAGCCGCTCATCCCCGGCATCTGGAGGTCCACCAGCACCAGGTCGAAGTTCTCCTCCTGGTGCAAGGCGACCGCCTCTTCGCCGCTGGTCACACCGGTGGCGTCGAACCCTTTCATATTCAACATCGCGGTGCAGGCTTCGACGACGTGCGGCTCATCGTCCACTACCAGAACACGTTTCGCATCCATGTCTCACCAATCCTCGTCTCGAAATCCCCGGTCAGCCTGTCACAGTAGGTTCTTGGCTACCTCCGGGGGGATGATTCCCCGCGCGATGGCATCCTCCAGGCTGAACAGTTCGCGGCTTGTCTCGCCGTCCGGCGTCTCGCCCTCCGGCGGGGAGGGAGGCTCAGGGGACGGCGCAGGCCTCTCCTCCGGCTCCTCCTCTATCGCTTCCGGCACGTCGGTTTCCTCTTCCTCCTCCCCCTCGTCCGCCGTCGAGGGGAACAGGGAGTCCAGTTCCGCCGTCAACGAGGTGCCGAAATCATCGCCCAAGCGGTGTGGTTGCTGCACAGTGGCGTTCGTCGCGGCGTCGGTCAGGACGGCGGTCAACTCCTCGATCAGACGGCGGGTGTAGAGCCAGACGATACCGATGCGGCTGGTCTGAATCGTCCGGTCGTAGACGATGGCGATGAACATGTCATCGCCGATGTTGGCCGAATAGATCTCGTATCGCGTTCCCTCGTGAAAGTTCAGGTTGAGGGCCTTCCCGTCGCCGAAGCGGCGGGCCAACTCGGTGCTGGCGACGAAGCCGCCGGACAGCAGGGCAAGCAAGGTCGCCGTGTCCAGCCCCGACGTATCCCCCACGCTGGTCAGCAACTGCCCCTGCATGTCGGACAGGATGATGCAACGACAACCGATCTCGAAACGTAAGTCCTCCAGGTGCTGAATGACCTCATCGAACACCTCATCCGAGAGCACAACCAGCGTCGGGCGTTCGGCAGGCGACGCGGCGGCGGTCTTATCCACCAGGGCGTTCTCGACGGCGTGGGTGAACTGGCGCAGGGTGAACGGCTTGGGGATGTACCAGTCCGCCTGCACCTCGGCGACCTCGCGCTCGACCTCCTCATTGCCGTAGGCGGTGATGAGGATGGTGCCGGTGTGAGGGCTGGAAGCCTTCACCCAGCGGATGAGTTCTATGCCGCTGATGCCCGGCATACGCATATCGGTGATGAGCAGGTCCACCGCCGACTGATTCAGTATCTCCAGGGCCTCCTCCCCGGAATGGGCGGTGAGCACCTCGAAACTGGGGTTGGCTCTTTCCAATGCCTTTCCGAGGAAAAAGGCGACGGTCGGTTCATCATCCACTACCAAAATCCGTTTGGTCTCTGTTGCCCCGCCGATGATGCACCTCCTGAAACACAGGCTGAAAGAATCAAGACCTGACCACTGTCAACCCGATCCACACTCCACCGCCGCCCCTCACTCCGACCGGAAGACCGGCAGTGAGAAAGTGAACGTCGCGCCGGAGGGGGTGTCCTCCAGCCAAATGCGCTCCCCGTGCGCCTCCACAGCCATCTTGCAGAAAGCCAGCCCCAGACCGCTGCCGCGCCGGGCGTGCCGTCCGGTGGTGAACTTCTGGAACAGCCGCTCTCGCAATTCCGGTGGGATGCCGGGCCCGGTATCGCTGACGGAGACGAGCACCTTGTCCCCCTCACTCCTCGCGGAGACACGGATGTGTCCCCCCGGCGGAGTGAATTTGATGGCGTTGCCAATCAGATTGTGCAACACCCGCCCAATCAGTTTCTTGTCCACGTAGACCAGCGGCAGGTCGTTAGGCACAGCGTTCTCCAGATGCAGTTCATACCCTTTCGCCAGCGGCTCCTGGGCCTCCAACACCTCGGAGATCAGGACGGGCAGCGGAATCGGTTCCCTTTCGACCTGCATCCGGCCGCTTTCCAAACGACTGACGTCCAGGATTGCGTTGACCAACTCGATCATCCGCTGGGTGTTGCTGGCGGCAACGTTGAGCATGTGCCGGGAGTTCTCCGACAGCACGTCCGACGACATATCCAGAATCTGCAAGGCAGCGGAGATGGCGGTAAGCGGGTTGCGCAGGTCGTGTACCAGCGTGTGGGTCAGGTCATCCCGCATACGCTCCAGCAGCCGCTCCTCGGTGACGTCGCGCAGGACTACCAGCCGTCCCAGGGGAGTCGTGCCGGCCATCACCGGCAGGTTGAGCCAGTGGATCACCCGGTGGCCGAAGGTGTACTCCCCTTCCCCTGGCGGCTCGTCGCCGTTCTGCACCCGCCGCATCTCGGCGACGAGCGTCCTCATCAACTCCGGCAAATTGCGGCGTATGGCCTCGACCGCATCCCACAACGGGCGGTTGACCCACTCCTCCGGCTCGCCGGGCAGCCCCAGAGCCTCCAGGCCGGCAGCGTTGATGACCAGCACCCGCCGGTTCATCCCCACCAGGACGACCCCGTCGCGGGCGGACTCGATCAACGCCTGAAGCCGTCCCCGCTCCACGGCCACCTCCTGGAACAGACGGGCGTTGTCCACCGCCAGCGCCAGGGCATCGGCCAGTGACTCGGCCAACTGGATGTCGTTGACATCCATATCGTCAGGCCGGTTGCTTTCGATGTTGAGCACCCCCAGCACCTGCCCACTGCGGCGCAGCGGGATCGCCAACTCGCACCGGATGGAGGAATGACCGGCCACATAATCGGGGTCGGTGGTCACGTCGGGCACGTACTGAGTCTCGCCGGTGCGGAAAGCCCGCCAAGTGACCCCCTGTCCGGCCGGAATGCGCCACCCCTGGGCACTGGCGACAATCCCGCTGGCCGCCTCGACGATCAAGTGCTCCTCGGCGTCGTCCGGCAACAGGATGGCGACGGCATCCCAACCGGTCAACGTGGCGATGGTGTCCACCGCTACGCGGGAGGCGGTGCGGGGGTCCAAATGCCCGCTGACGGTGCGCAGCATCTCGTAGAGAGTAATCTGCCGGTCGGCCAGCCGCCGCTGGGCCTCGAAAATCTGGGCGTTGCGGAGGGCGAGGGCCATCTGGTCGGCGGCGGCCCGCATCAAGTTCGCCTGCTCCGCGTCGAAATGCCCCGGCGCGGAATGGGAGAGGGTCAGCACGCCGACGACGTTCCCCTCATTGATAATCGGCACCGCCAAGACGGAGCGGACGGTGTAAGGGGCGTCGGGGAGCGGGAGCCAGCGTTCATCGGTGGTAGTATCGTCAATGATGGCCGTCTCCCTGTTCTCGACGACCCACCCGGCCAACCCGCTAGTCATCACCCGCCCCACCAGGTCCCGCTCCTCGCGCGGCGTGGTCTGCCCGCGCGCCAGGATGGCCTTGATGACCACATCGCCGTCCATCAAGAACAGACTGCCGTTCTCGGCCCCGGTCAGCGCAGTGACCACCTCCAACACGTTGCGGAGCACATCCTCCGGGGTAGGCCGCTCGGTGGCCGCGCGGGCCACGGCCACCAGGCTCTCGAAGAGCCGCTTCTGGGTCTCCAAGAGAGCCGCCTCCAGCCGCCGTTCCAGCACCAGCGAGAACATCCGCGCTACCGTGGTGAAGAACTCGTTATCGCCCTCCTGAAGTGGCAGGGGGGTATGGGCCAGCAGTTGCAGTATCCCCAGCAGTTCCCCATCCGCGCTGAGCAGCGGATAGCCGATCAAAGCCCGCACCCCCATCTCCTTCAATCGCTTCTTGTGGGTCTGGGAAATGGGATGGCGGCTCACATCCGGGGCGAAGATCGGTTGGCGGGTGCGGGCCACCATGACGCCGACGTAATTGTCGGCGGCGTCCAGCGGCTGGGCGGTGATTTTCTGACGAATCTCCTCTTCATCCAGGCCGACCACCGCCGTCGGATAGAGCAGACCGCCGCTCTTATCGCACAGCCGAATCGTGCCGAAATCGAACGGCAGGGCGTCAATCAGCCCTTCCAGAACGTGACGGCACAGCCCGGCGATGTCGGTGTCCTCGACGGCGGCCTCGGAGATGATGCGGTAAGCGCGTCGTTCCCGTTCGATGACCTCCTCGGCCTGCTTCCGCGCGGTGATGTCCCGCAGGACGAGTATCCGTCCGGTGAACCCGCCCCAGCGGTCGTAAAGCGGGGTATGGTGCATATCGTAAACCCGACGGCCCTCCGCAGTCTCCCGGACAATCTCGGCCTGGGTCTCCTCCGGTTGAGCCCGGACGAGGGAATCGTACTTGTCGAGCAGTTCGGGCCAGACGGCGAACGCCTCTTCAACCGGCAAGCCGATCACCTCATCAATCGAACGGCCAATAATCCGCTCCATCGCCTGGTTGATACCGGCGACGTACCCCCGAATGTTCAACACGGCGACGCCGTCGCTCATGCTCTTGACGATAGCGGCCTGGGCCACCGGGACACCTTCGAACAGGCGGTAGCGGGGTATAGCCCAGAGGATCGCCAATCCGGTCAAGAGAAAGGTGAAGGGGGTAATGTCCAGACCGCCGGCGATGCGCACCCCGACAACCCGTAACAGGCCGCCGGCCAGTGGAATCAGAATCCCCATAATCAACACTACCATCTGTCGCCGGTAGACGTTGGGGAACTGCTTGTTGAACAAATGAGTGGAGAGGAAATAGACGCCGAGCAGGATCAAGGAGGCGGAATAGAGGGCGTTGAAATAGAACCAATTGCCGTGGGTCATATCCAGCACCGGGAGGCTGCCGGTCGCCATCTGGACATCCGTCCACATCAGATGGTGGCTCTCGTTCGTCCAGGTGATGAGAACGGTCAGGAACGGCTCGATGCCCAGCAGCACAACGCTCCGGTAGGACATCCAGATTTCCCGCCCGGTGTAACGGAGGACGAAGATCAGCCAGGCGGATGGGATGAGAGCGATGCCCACATACTCGATTTTGGCGCAGGTGATTTTAGCGGCGATGTCCGGTATCAAAATCTCGGCGGCGTAGCCCAGGGCGTAGATCATCCCGCCCAGGGCGAGCGTCGCCGCGGCGATGGAACCGGGCAGCGGATAACTGCGCAGGGCGAAGATCGTCACCCAGACCAGGACCGCCGCCGCTGCTATTAACGGAAGCACGTAAGGGAGATATTGCCAATACCAGTACATACTGCCAATGTTACTCCAATCCCGCCCGGCTTGTGGTTACGGTACAGTTACGAATGCATTGCAGCGGGAGCGAGCGGATTTCAGTACACGACGCGGAAGAGCGGGGTGGTCCGACTCCTTCCCTTCAACGATTCCGACGGGAGCGGCTCGACGGCGACCGTCGGCGGCAATTGGCGGCGGGTCTCCGCACAGATCCAGATCTCGTCGCCAGGGACGGCCGCCGTGATGCCGGCCGCCAGGTTGACCACGTCGCCGATGGCGGTGTAGGTGTACCGCCAGCGAGCCCCGATGTTCCCCAGCAACGCCGGGCCGGTGCTGATTCCCACTCCGAAATGAAGACGCGGTTCACCCTCCGGCTGCCGGGCCCGGAGAGCCGCCGTTGCCTCCTGGAGAGCAATCCCGGCCTGAACCGCCTGATAGGGATAGGCCGGCAGGTCATCGGGAGCGTTGAAGAGCGCAAGAACCCCGTCACCCTGGAATTGCCCGACGGTGCCGCCGGCGCCGTCTATCGCGTCGGCGATCACGTCCATATACCTGTTCAACAAATCAACCACCTGTCTTGGCGGCAGCCGTTCGGCCAAACCGGTAAACCCGCGTGCGTCGGCGAACAGGAGCGAGACCGAGCGCGTCTCTCCGCCGGGCTCCAGGGGCACGCGCCCCATCAACAGAGCATCGGCCACCTGAGGCGGGACGTAGTGGCGCAACAGGTACTCCAACTGCTCGTTCAACCGGAGCAGCCGCCGCCGGGTCAGCCGGAGTTCGTTCTTACTCTGCATCAGTTGCTGCAAGTGCCGCCCCCGCTCGGTCACGTCGTTGGTCAGGATGAGCAGAGGGGACTCCGGCCCAATCCCGCTGGTGGTGATGACCAGGGTCAGGTAGCGTCCCAGACCGCCGTCATCAGCCCCGCGATTGACGTTCTCCAACCGCCAGAACAGCCGCTCCCCGCGCAGAATCTCGTGGAGCACGTCCTCCTGCCCCACCAGTTCCGGCACGAGTTCCAGCAACGAGTAGCCCCGCAACGGGCGGGCCTCGTATCCCATATGTTGGGAGAAGGCCGGGCTGCACTCGACGACGCGCCAGTTCTCGTCCACCAGAGCAAAGGCCGCCCTGAGCCCCTCTAGGGCAACGCGCATAGGCGACGGCATATCCTTTTTCATCGCTCCATCACTCAATGCGATAGTGTGGTCTCCGTCCCCACCGCAGTGGGGGTGATCAACTCCGGCGGCACCGGTTTGAGCAAAGTCAACCACCGCGAACGCACCCAGCCCATCACCGTGACCTGGGGCTGGCCGGGCAAGGTGACGCGCACGTTGTACCACTCGCCGTACTGGGATAGAACCTCGACCGGCGCTCCCAGCGGGGCGACTACACCGGTGTTCTCCCCGTCCGGCCCGTCGCGCAAGTAGACGTTGCCGACGATGACCCCCGAATAGGGCAGCGGGGTCGGCGTCAGCGTCGGCGAGGCGGTGGCGGTCGGCGTGGGCGTCGCGGTCGCCGTGCTGGTCGCCGTCGGAGTCGGTGTGGGCGTCGCCGTGTCGGTCGGTGTCGGAGTCGGTGTAGGCGTCGCCGTGTTGGTCGCCGTCGGAGTCGGCGTGGGCGTCGCCGTGGGCGGCGGCGGTGGAGCCAACGCGGACAGCGCGGCCAGCCGGCTCTCCACGTGCCACACCCACCATCCACAGCCGCCAACCGGCGGCAGCAAAAGCAACAGGAACAGGCCGACCAGAATCGCCCGCTGGAATTTCGACAGGGGAGGCCGCTCCTTCGCGGGGAGCGGCTCCAACAGTGTGTTCATGAGCACGCGCCGGGCCGTGCGCACCAGCCGCGTATCGCTGCCGTCGTAATCCTTGAGGCTGGCGTAGTGCTGCTCTTGGATGGCGGCCAACGCCTGGCGCATCTGCTCGCGGAAGCCCTGGGGCGGCACCCCTTCGACGACGACCGCCAGATAGGCCGCGCCGGCCGCTTCCAGCAGGATGTCCTGATCCTCGTACTCGATGGCCCCCAGTTCGCCGCTCTCACCGCGCCCGAAAGCCTCGCGGGCGAAGTCGCGGATGGCGGTCAACATCCCGCTGACGAGGTCGCGGTCCGGGGCGGCCTCCTCGTCGCTGGTGAGATGGAGGATGAGGAGCCCCGATTCGCGGTGAATCAGGAAGACCTCCCGCACGGAGAAGGGGAGGGCCTCCCGCCAGCGATATTCGGACTCCGGTATGCCGCGCAGCCGGGCCCACCAGCGACGCAAAAGGTCACGCGGCCGGAAGCCCCGACGCATTCGCTCGTCAACGGTGCGGGCCAACTCCTGCACCGCCTCGGAGATGGCCTTGTTGATCGTCTGGCCGATGACCGGGTAGAGGGCATCAATGATGTCCTCGCGGGCCTGGTAGACTTGGCGGCGCAGGGCCTCGCCGATGACCGGAGAGATAGCCTGGGCGATCTCGTCCTTGGAATGCTCGATCTGCTCCTCCAGCACGTCGGCGATGATGGGGCTGATTTTGTCCACCAACGCCTCCGGCTTGAGCAGCACCCGGCGGAGGTCTTCTAGTTTTCTCTCACCATTTTCAGCAGGCGGCGGCATTCTCGTGGCTTTCTCGGACCGGGGCCGGCGTAGGGGAAACCCTTGCGGTTTCCCAGGGCGGTTTCCCGGCGCGGTTTCCCGACCGGCGGGTTCGGCGGCGGCGTGACCGGGGCCGGTGCAAGACCAGGGCCGACGCAAGGCCGGCCCCTACCGGCGGGTTCGGCGATGTAGGGGAAACCCTTGCGGTTTCCCTGTACGGTTTCCCGGCGCGGTTTCCCGACCGGCGGGCTGGTGTCAGACCGGGGCCGGCGCAAGGCCGGCCCCTACCGGTGGGTTCGGCGACGATGTAGGGGAAACCCTCGCGGTTTCCCTGTGCGGTTTCCCAATGCCGTTTCCCGACCGGCGGGCTGGTGTCAGACCGAGGCCGGCGCAAGGCCGGCCCCTACCGGCGGGTTCGGCGACGTAGGGGAAACCCTCGCGGTTTCCCCGACCGGTCGCCCGTCCGCAAAATGTGCCCGCCGGCGATTACGTGGTCAGCCCTTCCAGTAACCCGGTGACGCTGCTGCCGGTCTCCAAGCGGGTGGCGATCTCCATCAACATCGCGGAGAGGGCCCGCCGGTCGGTCTTCTGGTCGTTCAACCGGTCGGCCACGCGGCGCAACTCCGCCCGCAGGTCATCCTCAGCCTGGCGCAACTCTCGCTTGAGGTCGTCCAACTTCCGCTCCCGCTGGTCGCGGTGCTCGTAGACGGTGGTCTTGAGAGTGATCAGAGCCTGCTCCTGCTTGCTGAGCGCGTCCTGGAGCCGCTTCTGTTCCTCCGTCAATTCCTGGAGGCGCATCTCCTGCTGCCGCACCTGGGTGAGAAGTTGCTGTAAAGTGGCCTCCATCGTCCGCAGCCGCTCCACCTCGCGGCGCAACTCATCGTTGGCCCGACTGGTGTCCTGTTCCAGCGACTCCACCCGGCGCGTCTGGGCCTTCTCGAAATCGGAGACGGAATCCTGCACCTGGCGCAGGTCGCTCATCATCCGTTCCATCTCGCGGTGGAAGTCGGTGAACCGCCGCTCGTACTCCTCCATCTGAGGGCCGAAGAGGATCTCCCGCAGCCGGTCTACCTCCGGCTGGCGGAGCCGACGGGCGGCAGATTCCTCGCCGAGGATGATCTCCCGCACCCGCTCCAATTCCTTCTCCTCGTCGGCGACCGCCGGTGACGGCTTGGCCGACGGCGCGGGGGGCGGCGACGGACGTTTGCCGGTCGGCGCACTCCCTGGTGGATTTGCCTGTTGTGCCATTTGAACCTCCCTTCGCATAAGTTCGCGATCGCTTACCACTGCCAAGCGCAGTGCCGACGGGCCGGCGTCCCCGCCCCAACGCACAGCCCTACCGAGTACCCGCGTCCTCCAGGCCGAGCAGTTCGTAGATGGGCAACAGAGCCCGCCTTCGCTTGAGGTGAATCGTCCCCAGCGGCGTGACATGGGCTCGCCGCCCCAGACGTTCCATAGAATGCTGGCTAATCAAGACCTGTCCCCCGGCGGCCCGTGAGCAGATGTGAAAGGCAACGTTGGTCGTATCTCCCAGAGTGGCGAACTTGTACAGGTGCCGGGTGCCCTGATACCCGGCGATGACCGGCCCGGTGTTGAGTCCCACGCCGAAGTGGAGCACCGGCATATTGGAGCCCAGACACTCATCGGCAAAGCGAGCCAGGCCGCGTTGGATGTCCAGCGCGGCCTGCGCACCCAACAAGGCGTGTCCGGGCTGGTCATCGGGGACGTTGAAAGCCGCCATCACCATATCGCCCACGTACTCAATGAGCGTCCCATCGTACTTTCGAATGGCATCGGCGATGACCTCGAAATGGGCGTTGAGGGTGTCCAACACCTGGTCGGGGGGCAGTGATTCCGCCATCGAGGTGAAATCCCGTGCGTCGGCGAACAGGACGGTAGCCTCACGCTGTTCTCCGCCGGGCCGGAGCAGGTGGGGGTCACTGACCAGTTTGCGGGCCACTTCCTGGGGGACAAAATGGTGCAGGAGGTAAGTCAGTTGCTCGTTCGCTTTGCTGAGTTGGGCTTGGAGAAGCAGGAGTTCGTTGCGCCGCTGTCGCAGCCGCTGCTCCATCAACGCCTGTTCGGTCACGTCCATCGCAAGCACCAGCAAGGTAGTGCCGAACTCCGCCAGGGGCTCGATTTGGAGGTCGAAGTACCGCCCCTGCCCGTCCGACGTGGAGCGGTAGATGCGCGGAATGGCGAAGGTGTCGCCGTGATTGATAGCCAGGTGGTAAAGGAAGTCTTCGATGCCGACCAACTCGTAGAACACGTCGGGCAAGTGCTGGCCGACGAGGTCGTCCACGCCGCCGGTGGCCCACTCGTTCATCGCCTGATTGCACATTAACACTGTGAGGTGCTCATCGGTCAGTGCATAGGCGATAGACTGTCGGCGAGCCGTGCGCAGTCTCAACCATAGATCGAAGTCCTTGACGTCGTCCACCGTCACCTCGTCGCCAGGATCAATTGTCCCAGGGCCTGGAACAGTTCTTCGACGTGTTCACCGGTCTTCGCGCTGCTGGTGAACCAGGGAGAGCGGGCGTGGCTCTCGGCCACGGCCTGTAACTCGGCATCGGTGATGGCGCGCATGTCTTTCAGGTCAACCTTGTTGCCCACGATGACCAGCGGGGAAGTGGGATTGATGCTCCAAAAGTCCCCGGCGTAGCGGGACATAGATTCCAGGGTCTCGGCGCGGGTCAGGTCGCAGACCAGGATCGCCCCGGCCGCGCCGCGCAGGTAACTGGCGTGTACGTGGCTGAAATCCTCGCCGCCGGCCATATCCCAGAGGAGCATGTTCATCCTCACCGTTCCCCCGTCATGCGGCACGATGAGTGACTTGCGGCTGACTTTGACGCCGATGGTGCTGATGTACTTATCGTCGAAACGGTCGTACACGAACCGGCGCACCAGGCTCGTCTTGCCGACGGCGAAATCGCCTAACAGACAGACTTTTTTCTGAAGCAACGGCATTTCCATAATCACGCCCTGGATGGTTGAGAGATTGCCCCTTCTTTGGTATCCTTTCACGCTCGTTGGGGCCACGATGACGCAATGATATATCACGGTGCTTTACCTGTCAAGTTGGACGTCCGGCGGACAGGCGGGCCTCCAACTTCCGCCGCAGTTCCGCCAGGCGTTCACGGTAGGCCGTCTCCCGCACCTCCACATCCATCAGCCAGGCGTCCTCCCCGTCCCGGTAGTACCCCGGCATGACCCGCCGGAAGCGGAAGCCGTACTTGCGGTACAACCGCTGGGCGATTTCGTTGGAGGCGCGGGCCTCCAGCGAGACGCGGCGAACGGGGTCGCGTGCCAGGGCGGACTCCAGGGCGGTCAGCAGGAGCAGTTCCCCCAGCCCCCGCCCGCGCCAATCGGGATGAACGGCCAAAGTGGTGATGTGGGCCTCGGCGTCGTTGAGGAGCCGGAAGCCGACGTAGCCGATGACCGGGGTCTCTTCGGGAAGCCCCAGCATCCCGGTCAGCCACCGTTTCCACCGGCCGCCGCCCGGCCGTTCGGTCGGGCGCAGCAGGACGAAGTAGAAGCCCGTCCCGTTAGCGGTCAGTTCGTACCAGAAGGTGGAGATGGGCCAGGGGGCGGGGAAAGAGAGGCGTTCGATGGCGGCTACAGCCGGCACGTCGCGTGCTTCCATCGGACGGACGGTGTAAGGAATGACCGGGCTCATCCTTGCTCATCGGACAGGCTGATTGAGGTAGATGGGCGTCAGGGAGGCCGGGTCGTCGCTCTCCCCCCGGCGCAGGCGACGCCAGCCGAGTTCCGCCAGGAAGCCGGGCCGCCGGAGACCGGCCGCCGGCGGGAGGAGCACGGCCCGCTCGCCGAGGGCAGCCAGGGCATCGGCGCCGGCCTGGTCTATCTCGCCGCAGAACAGGGTGGGGGTGGTGATGGCCGCGGTGAGCAGCGGCCAGGTAGTCAGGTAAGGCTCCATAACGAGCCGCCACGCTCCCCGCCGCCAGCGGTAGAAGGCGACGGAGAGGCGGCTCCGGCCGGCCTGCAACACGGCGCACAGCGGACGGCGGTCGCGCCCCTGGGCGGCGGCCAGCACGTCGAGGGTCGGGATGCCGACCAGCGGCAGCCTACAGGTCAGCGCAAGCCCCTTGGCGACCGCCAGCCCGACCCGCAGGCCGGTAAAGGAGCCGGGCCCGCGCGTCACCGCCAAGCCGGTGAGATGGGCGGGGGTGAGCCCCAGTTGCTCCAACATCTCCGTGAGGCGCGGGAGCAGTTCGACGGTGTGACGGCGGGCGGATTCCCAGGTGCATTCCGCCCGCACGCGGAGGCCGTCGTGGAGGGCCAGGCCGGCGTAAGCGGTGGCGGTGTCAATGGCGAGGAGCATGGTCACACTCCGAAAGCCTCCCGGCGGAAGCGGCGCAGCAGGGCGGCGTGCCGCTCCCCCTGGGCGGTGAAGTTGATGATTCGCCGCAGCGGGTCGCCGTCGGCGAAAGCGAGCCGCACCCACAGGTGCTCCGGCGGTATCAGGGAGCGGGCCCGCTCGGCCCACTCGATGAGGCAGACAGCCCGCTCATCGCCCAGGAAATCGTCCAGTCCCAGGCCGAACGCCTCCTCCGCGCCGGAGATGCGGTAGAGGTCAACGTGATAGAGACGAACATCGTCCTCGGCCCGGTCGTACTCCCGGACGAGGACGAAAGTGGGGCTGATGAGGGTCTGTTCCGCGCCCCAGCCGCGCCCGATGCCCTGCGCGAAACGGGTCTTGCCCGCGCCCAGCGGCCCTTCCAGGCAGACGACCGCCCCGCCCGGCAGGAGTGCGCCCAAGCGGACTCCCAGGCGGTGGGTCTGGGTCGGGTTGCGGCTGACGAACTCCAGCGTGTGCGGGTCGAGAATCGGGGCCATCGGGTGGATTATACAACCGTTGGCGGGGCTCGACAAGGGGGCGTCCCCCCGAAAATTGTTGCGCCTCGCGCCCCTTGTGTTATAATATCGCCGTGGACGACGCAGTCTGGATGCGGGAGGCCCTGGCCGAGGCCCACAGAGCACTGGCACACGGGGACGTGCCCATCGGCGCGGTGGCGGTGCGGGACGGAGCCATCGTCGGGCGCGGGCACAACCGCAAGGAGGCCGACTGCGACCCCACCGCCCACGCCGAAATCATCGCCCTGCGGGAGGCGGCCCGCACGCTGGGCGGCTGGCGGCTCGTGGGAGTGACGCTCTACTGCACCTTGGAACCCTGCCCGATGTGCGCCGGGGCGATGCTTTCTGCCCGGCTCCCCCGCCTGGTCTACGGCGCGGACGACCCCAAGATGGGGGCCGCCGGCTCCGTCGTCGAACTGCTGCGGGAACCGCGCTTCAATCACCGGGTCGCCGTCACCAGGGGTGTGCTGGCGGAGGAGTCGCTGGCCCTCCTGTCCCGCTTCTTCGCCGGGCTGCGCACCGGTTGACAAACTATCTGGAAGGGTGCCGGAGTGGACGATCGGGACGGTCTCGAAAACCGTTGTGGTCATTTTGGCCACCGAGGGTTCGAATCCCTCCCCTTCCGCCAAAGCAGAGGGGGCAGGTCAACCGACCTGCCCCTTTGCGCTTGTGGTCGAAAGGGGTAGGCGATGGCACTGCCATCGCCTACCCTGCTACGGTCAAAGGGATAGCGCGGACAATGCCTTCGCCTACCCTGCTGGTCAAAGGGGTAGACGAGGGCACTGCCCTCGTCTACCCGGCCTTTTATCCTGCCCTCGCGCGTCAGAGGGCCAGTTGCAACTGCCGGGCCGGACGGCGACCGTCCAGCAGGATGAACGGCGCGGCCCGTCGGGCGGCAATCCCCAACTGCCGCAGGTCGGAAAGGTAGCGCAGCCGCCCACGCCGCCGCTCGCGGATGATCTTGTCCGCGCTCGCCGGGCCGATCCCCGGCACCCGCAACAACTCCGGCCGCGCGGCGGTGTTCAGTTCGACGGGCGACTCCGCCAGATGAGACCGCGCCCAGGCTAACTTGGGGTCGCTGTCCAGGGGGAGGTTGCCGGCGGCGTCGAAAGGCAGTTCCTCGGCGGCGAAGCCGTAATCCCGCAGGAGAAAAGAGGACTGGTACAACCGCTGCTCCCGCGCCGGTGGCGGCGGCGGTTGATGCTCCAACGGCGTGTCCGGGATGGGCCGGAAACTGCTGAAGTAGGCCCGCGCGATACCGGCCTCCCGGTGCAGACGCTCGACGGCGGTCAACAACTCCCGGTCGCTCTCCCCGACCGCCCCGACGACGAACTGGGTGGTGGAACTGGGCCAGCGGCGGCCTGGGTCGCGGCGGCGAATCTCCTCGACCCACCGCAGCCGCTCCCACAACTGGGTGGCGAACTCCTTGTGCGGGGCGAGGGCGGCCAGATGGTCGGCGGTGGGGGCTTCCAGGTTGATGGAGACCCGGTCGGCCAGTTGCATGGCCGCCTCCACCTGGGCCCGCTCCGCGCCGGGCATGATTTTGAGGTGGATGTACCCCCGAAAGTGGTGCTTCCGCCGCAGAATCTCCGCCGTGGCGATGAGCCGGTCGGCGGTGCGCGGCCCGCCCCCGGCGATGCCGGAACTGAGGAACAGCCCCTCGACAGTTCCCGCCCGGTGCAGCCGGAGGAACACG
>JALWUZ010000183.1 GCA_027079895.1 Anaerolineae bacterium | reverse complement strand
GGATTGCGCTGGTGCATGGGCAAGTCGCCGGTGTGGGCCGCACCGCCGCCGAAGCCCGCCGGGCCGCCCATCACGCCCGCCCCAAAGAGGAGCCCCGCATCTTCTTCGTCCCCGAAGACGCGGCCACCCGTATTCCCCTCCCCGGCTGGCCCTGGCGGGAAGTGCTCCGCATAGCCCAGGCCCGCGATACGCGCCTGTGGCTGGTCGGCGGCACCGTGCGCGACATCCTCCTGGGGCGTCCGACCCACGACTGGGACTTCGTCACCCCGTCCCCCAGGGAGGCACTGGGTCTGGCGCGGGCCGTCGCCGACGCGCTGCACGGCAGTTACTACCTCCTGGATTCCCAACGCGGCGTCGGACGGGCTCTCCTGACCGGCCCCGACGGCCGGCGGCTGCAACTCGACTTCGCCGCCCTGCGCGGCAATGACCTGGAGGCCGACCTCCTGGCCCGCGACTTCACCGTCAACGCCCTGGCCGTCACCGGCGACGGGGTGCTGATTGACCTCGTCGGCGGGCTGGACGACCTGCGCCGTCGGCTCATCCGGGCGACGTCGGAGCACGCCTTCAGGGACGACCCGCTGCGTCTCCTGCGGGCGGTGCGGCTGGAGGCCGACCTGGGGCTCACCATCGCGCCCCGGACGCTGGCTCTTGTGCGCCGGGACGCGCCCCTGCTGGCCATCCCGTCGGTGGAGCGGGTATCCGACGAACTGCTGCGCATACTGGCCCTCGCCGGGGCTGCGCGGCACGTCGCCCGGCTGGACGAACTGACGCTGTTGGAGCACGTGCTGCCGGAACTGACGCCCCTCAAGGGGGTCGCACAATCTCCCCCGCACCGCTTCGACGTCTGGCAGCACACCCTGTTCACCCTCGACGCGACCGAGATGGTGCTGGCCGCCGCCGTCGGCGACGAGGCCACTCCCCACCTGGCGGACGCGCCTGCCGCGGCCTGGGACGCCATCACGCGGGCGCTGGCCCCTTTCGCCGACCGCCTCCGGGCGCACCTGGCGACTGAGGTCAGCAGCGGGCGGAACCGGGCTCTCCTGCTCAAACTGGCGGCCCTCCTGCACGACATCGGCAAGCCGGAGACCCGGTCGCAGGGCGACAACGGGCGCATCCATTTCTATCGGCACGAGTCGGTGGGGGCACGGCTCGCGGCACGGCGGCTGACGGGGCTGCATCTCAGCCGCGACGAGGTCCGGCGCGTCCGCCAGATCGTGCTCCACCACCTCCGCCCGGCTCACCTGGCCCAGATGGACACCATCACCCGCCGGGCCATCTACCGCTACTTCCGCGCCGCTGGCGACGCCGGCGTGGAGATAGCCCTGTTCCGCCTGGCGGATCTTCTGGCGACTTACGGCCCTGACCTGCCGCCGTCCGTCTGGGAGCGGGAACTGACGACGGCCGGCATCCTGATCACCCATTTCTTCGAGCACTATGACGAGACCATCTCCCCGCCGCCGCTGGTGACGGGACATGACCTGATGGCCGAACTGGGGTTGCCCCAGGGCCCGGAGATCGGCCGCTTACTCGACATTCTGCGTGAGGCCCAGGCCGCCGGCGAGATACACACCCGCGCCGAAGGTCTGGCCATGGTCAAAACGTTGTTAGCGAAAGAAAAGGAGGCTTGAAAATGCGTATCAAACTGATGTCCATCTTGCTGCCGATCGCCCTGGGAGTGGCCGCCCTGGTCGCGCTCCTGTCGGCGGGGAACACCCTCGCCGACCGCGCCCTCGTCGCCCCCGCCGCAGACGCCACCTCCACTTCATCCGCGTACTGGTGGAGCAGCGGTTGGATCACCGTCGCCAGAGGGTCGGCCGTCACCCTGACTCACAACCTGGGGGGCGACCCCGATGATTACCTCATCCAAATGTGGTTCCTGGACACCGACAACGGGCACGGCATCAACATCCGGGCCTACGGTGGGCTGGAAAAGAACGGGCAGTGGTACGGCGCGGCCTGGCAGAACCTGACCGCCAACACCATCCAGATCGTCCGTTATGCCAACGACACGTTGGCCGACCGGATTATGGTGCAGGTGTGGACACCGCTCACCCCGTTCGACTATTGCAGCGATTGGACTACCGTCCCGACCCTGACGACGGTCTTCACCCACAACTTGGGCGGCAGCACGGCGGACGACTACATCGTCCACCTGACCTTCCGCAACTCCGCCAACGGCATCAATCAGCGGGCCTACGGCGGCATAGAGTACGGCAGCGGGACGCACTTCGTCGGAGGGTACTGGTCACACCTGACCACCTCCACCGTCGAGGTCTACAGGTACATCAACGACCCCTTCGCCTACCAAATGCGCGTCTGCGTCACCACCCCGCCCGCCAGGCCGGACTACGACAGCGGCTGGGTAACGATGACCAGCGACTCGCTAATCACCCTCACCCACGACCTGCAAGTCCCCATCGGGAGGTACAAGGTGCGGCTCGACCAGTGGAGCGACTACCTCGGCATCAACAACAAAGACCTCGGCGGCGCAGTCGAGAACGTCATTCCCTATGGGGCGAACTGGGAGAACCTGACCACCCGGACGGTGCGGATTTACAGCCGCGCCGCCCAACGGGTGCGCCTCCGCATCTGGGTCCCGAAGATGGTCTATCTGCCGCTGGTGCTGAACAACTACGTTCCCCCGACCGAGTTGGCCTACGACGACGGCGGCAACGAGAGTTGGCAGTCCTTCGCTGATTTGAACCGCGGCTTCGCGGTGCGTTTCACGCCGCCGGACGGCACGGCAACGCTGGTGCAGGCCCGCTACTACCTGAACACCGCCGCCTCCGGGCACCCCATCCAGGTGCATGTGTGGGACTCCGATCACAACGACCTGATTACCCCCTTCACAGCCACGCCGCCGGCCGGCATCGGCTGGTTCGACGTGGACCTCACGGGGTACAACCTGACGGTGAGCGACGACTTCTACGTCGGCTTCCTGTACACCGTCCAGCACTCCGACCCCTCGATTGGGGTGGACATCAGCGCACCGGACAACCGCAGTTACGAAGTCCCCTGGCAGCAGCAGGGGAACGACTACATGATTCGGGTCACAGTCCGTTAGCGGCGAACTGGATTGCAAAGGAGGTGATGCTTATGCCTATGTAGGCACTGCTCGTATCCAGGCAACCCGTCGTATTCGATTCACTCACACTACAGGAGGGAGAGATGTTCACCAAAAGAACGTTGCTCGCTGTTCTGGTCGCCGGCGCCGTGATGCTGGCAGTTGGTGTTGGCCCTGAGGCTCGGGCCTTCCCCCGGGCGCAACAGCCTGACCTACCTGGCGTGACCATCCCCTATCCGGGCCAGTTGAACGACGATGCCGGACGAGCGGTAGCCGATGGGGATTACGATTTCACTTTCACCCTGTACGACGCCCCCACCGGCGGAGAACCGCTCTGGTCGGAAGTGCAGGAAGGAGTGGCGGTGAAGGGCGGAGCCTTCGTCGCTACTCTGGGCAGCGTCGCGCCCATCCCGGCCAACGTGCTGATGGGAGGCGAGCGGTGGCTGGAGGTAGAGGTACGCGGGCCGGGTGAGGCCGACTTCACTCTGTTGACCCCGCGTCAGCGGTTGAGCGCGAACTCGTCGGCGGCTCCGGCCAGCCCATCCGCCGGCCCCACCTGCCCCCACGACCACTGGGGGGAGACCTGGAGCGGCTCAGGCATAGGGATGACGTTGGAATTGGATGGCGGAGGCTCAACCGCTTCCCTAATCAGCGTTCTCTCCGCCGTCTACGGCAATCACGACGTCTTCTACGGCGTGTTAGGCCAGAGTAACGGCAGTGGGATAGGCGTGGGTGGAATAAGCGTGGACAAGTACGGCGTATACGGTGCCAGTACCAACAGTTACGGGGGCTACTTTTCCAGCGACAACGACCACCTGGACTTGGCCCTGGGCGGGGACGTCGGTCGGATCAACTCCGACCCTGAGAAAGAGAACAGCCAACTGTATCTCTCCAGCAACGCCGATATGATCCTCAAACTGGACAACGACAGCGGAGGGGACCATACCCTCCGGGTCAAGAATTCAAGTGGTACGGATGCCTGCACCATCAGCGAGGGCGGCGATCTGGCCTGCACCGGCACCAAGTCGGCCGCAGTCGAGACCGCCGACCACGACCGGCGGTTGCTCTACGCCGTGGAGAGCCCGGAAGTCTGGTTCGAGGACTTCGGCAGCGCGTCGCTGACGGACGGGGAGGTCAGGGTCGCCATCGAACCGGTCTTCGCCGCGACGGTCAACTTGAACGAGGAGTACCACGTCTTCGTGACCCCCGTGTGTCAGGAGCCGGTGCTGCTCTTCGTCACCGATAAGGACGCGACCGGGTTCACCGTGCGCGGCGTGACACTCGACGGTCAGCCTTCTCGGTGCTCCTTCGACTACCGCATCGTCGCCAAGCGGCTGGGCTACGAGGGTCTGCGGCTGGAGAAGGCGGCCTGGCAGGAGGGGGACGATGAGTAGGCGAAGCAAGGCTTTCACCGCCGGGGCCGTCCTGCTCTGTGGACTGCTGTTGACCGGCATCGCGCTGGCCCAGGGCGGTGGACACGGCCCGACCATGCTCTACACCGTCGAGCCGGGCGCGGCCTCCGGCGGCCTCTACCACCTGACCGGCCTGACCTGGCAGGTGGACGGCACGGTCGGCGGCGGGGGGTATCGTCTATCACCGGCTGCGCCTCGGCTGCGGGGCAGTGGCTGCTGCTGTACCTACCTGCCCTGCATCCTGTTGGGGAACTAGGGCGGGGCAACCGGGTGCGACGCGCTTCCGAAGCGCGTCGCACCTGCGCGTCTATGCGACCGCGCGGGGGACGGCGATTTTCGTGCTGCGGGGGATGTGGTATACTTCCGGCTCGTAGCGACTGTGACGAAGGAGGTGCTTTTGGGCGTCAAAAACATCTTGCTGCTGGGGCTCCTGGCGGCCCTGACGGTGCTCCTCGCGGCCTGCGGGAACAAGCCCCTGCTCGACGCGGTCTCGTTCGACCGCGCGGTGCTCACTCCCAACGCCGATGGGGACTCCGACGTGCTGAAGATCACCTACAACCTGGCCCGCAGCGCGGAGGTCTCCATCTACTTCACCGACGAGGAGGGCCGCCGGTACTACTTCCGCGACCACGTCCGCCATCCCCCCTCGGTGGAGAAGCCGTTTCAGGTCTACTTCGCCGGAGTGGTGAACGGATACACGCTGCCCGGCGAGACTTTCGACGGGTTCGAGGTGGAGAAGCGGGTGTTGCAGGATGGCCTCTACACCTGGACGGTCGCCGCGACGGACGACGCCGGGGTCTCCGCCCAGGTGACGGGCACGCTGACGATCGCCCAGGCGGACACCGCCTTGCCGGAGTTGCGCGGCTTCAGCGTCTACCCGCCGGTCTTCACCCCCAACCGCGACGGCATCGGCGACCGGGCCACGATCAACGTCCACCTGACAAAAGATGTCGAGGAGTTGACGGTCTACCTGGAAGGGCCCGACGGGACGCGCTACCACGTGATGGAGAAAGAGACGGCGACGCCGCTCAACGAGGCCGGCTGGCACGAGTTCGACTATGACGCCGGGGTGGACCGGGGCGCGGACCCGCCGCCGGACGGGACGTACACGGTGGTTATGCGGGCGCGGGACGCCGTCGGGCAGTGGACGCGGGCGACCGGCACGTTGACCATCGAGCGGGGCGGGGTGCCGCGAGCCTACATCCTCAACGGCGAGGTGGATTGGGCCGGGGGCGGGCCGGAGGTGAGCATCCCCCTGAGCGGCACGCTCTACTTCACGCTGACGGTCGAGAACGACAGCCGGGTCCCAATCCGCACGAGCGGCCCGCCGCCGGGCACCGTCTACCGGAGCGACCAGAACTACGCCACGCTGGGGGAGTACGAGCAGTCGGGCGTCTTCCGGGTGGCGGTTCACTGCGAGACGAGCCCGATAGACCACCCCTGGCGGTGGGCGGTCGGCGGGCCGGACGACCTGGTGGCGATTGAGGAGAACGGGCGGCGGTACTGGTATCTGCCGGCGGGAGCGCGGGCGGTGGTGACGGGCGGCATTCAGTTCGTGGACTACGTGGAAGCCCGCAACCCGCAGTATTGCTACGCCTCGCTGATTCACGAGGACGTGGAAATCTCAATGGTGAACTACCGGGTGGACCCGGTGCGGGTGAAAATCGAGGTGCCGTGAGGAGGGACGATGAGAAAAGGCTACGTGCAAGTCTACACCGGCGATGGCAAGGGGAAGACCACGGCGGCCCTGGGGTTGGCGTTGCGGGCCTCCGGTCACGGGATGCACACCTACATCGGCCAGTTTATGAAGGGGCAGCACTACGGGGAGTTGGACGCCCTGCGCGACAACCCGTTCATCACGATCGAGCAGTACGGCGACGTGCGCTGTATCCGCCGCGAGGAGGTGACGCCGGAGCACATCGCCCAGGCCCATCGGGGGTTGGAGCGAGTGCGAGAGGCGTTGCTCTCCGGGCGGTACGACATCGTCGTGCTGGACGAGGTGAACGTCACCATCTGGTTCGGGATGTTGGAGACGGAGGAGGTGCTGGCCCTGTTGGACGAGCGGCCGGAGCAGGTCGAGGTGATTCTCACCGGACGCCGCGCTCCACAGGAGTTGATTGACCGCGCCGACCTGGTGACGGAGATGTGCGAGGTGAAGCACTACTATCAGCAGGGGGTCGAGGCGCGGAAGGGGATCGAGAGATAGAGCACCCTCCCGCAGGAGCGGGCCTGCGGGAGGGCTGTCGTCTTAGTCGCCGAACTCGTAACTCTCGCCGGGTTGGAGCACCACCGGCACGGCGGAGGTCTCCGCTCGCACCCGATCAGCCCAAGCCTGCGGGTCCTGGGCGATGACCTCGAAGGTGTTGTAGTGGATCGGCATCACCACCTTGGGGGCGAGCAGTTTGACCGCCCGGAGGGCGTCGTCCGGTCCCATCGTGAAGTTGTCCCCAATCGGCAGGACGGCGAAGTCGAGCCCCTCCTCACCGATGAGGCGCATGCTGTCGAACAGGCCCGTATCCCCGGCGAAGTAGATCTTCTTCCCCGCGCTGGTCAACAGCAACCCCGCCGGCGCACCGCCGTAAGAGCCGTCCGGCAGCGCGGAGCCGTGATGGGCGATGGTCAGTTTCAAGTAGCCGAAGGGGTACTGGAACCCACCGCCGATGTGCTGCGGGTGGACGTTGGAGACCCCCTGCCCCTGGAGCCAGGTGCAGATCTCGAAGTTGGA
>JALWUZ010000182.1 GCA_027079895.1 Anaerolineae bacterium | reverse complement strand
GGGTGGGACCGCCGTCGGGAATGGAGTGGGAGTCGGCATCGGCGTGGGGGTGCATTCCCCGACGTGTACCGTCGCCTCGGCCACCTGGCGCGGCTTGTCGCGGATGGCGGTGACGGTGTAGTCGCCGCTCTTGTCGGCGGTGAAGAGGCCATCCTCGTCAATGGCGCGGTGGGTGGCCTTCCAGGTGACATCCACATCTCCGGCGACGGTGAATTGGTAACGGTCGCCGACGCACAGGGAAAGTTCAGCGGGGATGATCGTCAACGGCGGCTCGTCGCTCTGGGCCGTGCTGTACGCTTTTACCAGGGTGATGACGGCGACGACGGTCACGATGGCGAGCATGCCGATGGTGAACCAGAACAGAATCACGCGCTTTTGGTCGTCGAGCATGCTGTCGGCCTCCTTTGGAGTTACGCGGAAGGCGCAGAGCACCGCACGGGACGTTCTCACGGGGCTCCGCGCCCGCTCCGGTTGAGCAGGGGGAGTATACCACAGGGGGGGCACGCGGTCAAAGAGGGTCACGGTTGGAAGGGAAAGATAGTTGTGGTACAATTACGCCGTGAAGAACACTCTCGCGTTCGACCGAGGGAGGGGAATGATCGAATCTATCTCAGATGAAATGTCGGCTCTTTTGTGGAACATGCTGAGCGCGTCGGCGGCTTTGGGGGGACTCGCGCTGCCGAACGGCGATGGTTTCGAGGACAAAGGTTTCTTCCGCGCCCCGACCCAGTTGCCCATCCTCCCCCTGCGGGGCGTGGTGGTCTTCCCGATGACGGCGATGCCCGTGCGGGTGGGGGAGCGACGGTCGGCCCGGCTGGTGGACGACGCGGTAGCGGGGCAGCGGCTCGTGGGATTGGTCGCCGCCCGCGACCCGGAGTTGAAGTCGCCGGGGCCGAGCGATGTCTACCGGGTGGGGACGATCGCCGCCGTCCACCGGCTCTTCCGCTCCTCCGATGGCTCGACCGCGCTGGTCATGCAGGGTCTGTTGCGCATGCGGATCGTGCGCTTCGTCAGCGAGGCCCCCTACCTGATGGCGCGGGTGCAGTTGATACCGGAGCGGAGCGAGCAGAGCCACGAGGTGGAAGTCCTGCGGCGGCACATCGTCTCCCAGTTCAAGCGGCTGGCGGAGTTGACCCCCGCCATCACCGACGAGACGGCATCGCTGATCGTCAAGCTGGAAAATCCGCTCCAACTGGCCTACGCCGTCGCCAATCAGATGAAGGGGTTGGGCGTCGAGGACGCGCAGCATCTGCTGGAACTGGACAGCGCGACCGACAAGTTGCGCATGCTCTCCGCGCTGATGGTGCAGGAACTGGAGGTGCTCGAATTGGAGCACAAAATCCAGAGCGAGGCCCAGTCGGAGATGAACAAGACGAAACGGGAGTACTTCCTCCGCGAGCAACTCAAGGCCATCCGCCGGGAACTGGGCGAGTCCGACGACGGCGAGCGGCTGGACGTCAAGGAGTTTCGGGAGAAGATCGAGGCCGCCGGTATGCCGGAGGAGGCGGAGAAGGAAGCCCGTCGAGAGTTGGAGCGGTTGGGCAAACTGCCGCCCGTCGCCCCGGAGTACAGCGTCATCCGCACCTACCTCGATTGGCTCACCAGCCTGCCCTGGAACGTCAGCACCGAGGACAACCTGGACATCTCCCACGCCCGGCAGGTGCTGGACGAGGATCACTACGACCTGAAGGAACTCAAGGAGCGCATCCTGGAGTACCTGGCGGTGCGCAAGTTGCGGGAGGAGCGCAAGGGCGAGTTCGAGGAGGAGTCGCCCGACGCCATCCGCCGGGAGCGGGAGGGGGTCATCCTGTGCTTCGTCGGGCCGCCGGGCACCGGCAAGACCAGCCTGGGACGCTCCATCGCCAGGGCGTTGGGGCGCAAGTTCGTCCGACAGTCCCTCGGCGGCGTGCGGGACGAGGCGGAGATTCGCGGCCACCGCCGGACTTACGTCGGGGCGATGCCGGGGCGCATCATCCAGGCCCTGCGGCGGGTGGAGACGAAAAATCCGGTCTTCATGCTGGACGAGGTGGACAAACTGGGGCACGACTTCCGCGGCGACCCCTCCTCCGCCCTGCTGGAAGTGCTCGACCCGGAGCAGAATCGGGAGTTCCGCGACCACTATCTCGATGTGCCCTTCGACCTCTCCCAAGTGATGTTCATTACCACCGCCAACCTCCTGGAACCGATCCCAGCCCCGCTGCGGGACCGGATGGAGATTCTGCGGCTGTCCGGCTACACGGAGACCGAGAAAGTCCGCATTGCCCAGGACTATCTCATCCCCCGCCAGTTGCGCGAGAACAGCCTGCGGCCCGACGAACTCCAGTTCAGCGACGACGCGCTGCGGCGCATCATCCGGGAGTACACCCACGAGTCCGGCGTGCGCAATCTGGAGCGGGAGATCGGGCGGGTGTGCCGCCGGGTCGTCACCCGCATCGCCGAGGGGGACACGGAGCCGGTGGTGTTGCGGGCGGAGGACGTGCCGGACTTCCTGGGCAAGCGGCGGTACTTCCCGGAGACGGCGTTGCGCACCCAGGTGCCGGGCGTCGCCACCGGCTTGAGCGTCACTTCGGCCGGCGGGGAGTTGATCTTCTGCGAGGCGACCAAGATGGCCGGGAGCAAGGGGTTCGTCGTCACGGGGCAGTTGGGGGACGTGATGAAGGAATCCGCCCAGGCCGCGCTCAGTTACGTGCGCTCCAAAGCGGCGGAGTTGGGCATCCCGGAGGAAGTCTTCGAGCAGACCGACATCCACCTGCACGTGCCCGCCGGGGCGGTGCCCAAAGACGGCCCTTCGGCCGGGGTGACGATGGCCGCCGCCCTGGCCTCGCTGTTGACCGGTCGGCGGGTGCGGAGCGACGTGGGGATGACCGGCGAGATCACCCTGCGGGGACAGGTGCTGCCGGTCGGCGGGGTGAAGGAGAAGGTGCTGGCGGCCCACCGGGGCGGGCTGAAAACGGTCATCCTCCCCCGGCAGAACGAGCAGGACCTGGAGGACATCCCAGAGGAAGTGCGCGAGAGCATGACCTTCGTCCTGGCGGACACGGTCGCCGACGTGCTGGAAGCCGCGTTAGAGGAGAAAGGTGGGGAGGAATGAGCGACGACTACGATGGCGCGTGGAAAGAGGCATTGGACGAGTACTTCGAGGAGTTCGTCGCGCTCCTCTACCCTTCCATCCACGCCGAGATAGACTGGGCCCGCGGCTATGAGTTCCTGGACAACGAGTTGCAACAGATCTCCCCGGAGTCGGAGACTGGGCAACGGCGGGCCGACCGCTTGGTCAAAGTCTGGCGCAAGGACGGCACCGAGGCCTGGGTCCTCATCCACGTCGAGGTGCAGAGCCAGAGAGACCCCACCTTCGCCGAGCGGATGTACGTCTACAACTACCGCATCTTCGACCGCTATCACCGGCGGGTGGCGAGCCTGGCGGTGCTGGGGGACGAGCGGCCACACTGGCGGCCGTCCCGTTTCGAGCAGGAGTTGTGGGGCTGTCGGACGGTGTTCGAGTTTCCGGTGGTCAAGTTGGCGGACTATCGGGAGCGGTGGGCGGAGTTGGAGGAGAGCGACAATCCCTTCGCTACGGTGGTGATGGCCCACCTGAAGACGCAGGAGACGAAGGGGAGTGCGGAGGAACGGAAGAGGTGGAAGTTTGCCTTGATTCGGCGAATGTACGAGCGGGGGTACAACAAGGATGATGTCCGCACCATGTTCCGGTTCATAGACTGGCTGATGCAACTGCCGGAAGCGGCGGAGCGGGAGATTTGGCAAAGAGTGAAGGAGTATGAGGAGGTGACTCAGATGCCATACGTGACCAGTGTCGAACGGTTTGGGTTCCAGCGAGGACTGGAAGAGGGATGGAAGAAGGGTAAAATACAGGGCCTGGAAGAAGGCAAAGTGCTGGGCTTGCAGGAAGGCCAGGTAAAAGGGATGCGCGAGGGCTTACTCAAGGGGAGACGCGAGGGCCTGCTCGAGGGGAAGCGCGAGGGCTTGCTCGAGGGGAAGCGCGAGGGCTTGCTCGAGGGGAAGCGCGAGGGCTTGCTGGACGGCATTGACCTGGGCCTGGAACTGCGGTTCGGAGACCAGGGGACGAGGTTGCTGCCGCGCCTGCGCAGGATTCAGGACTTGGACACTTTGCAACAGGTCACGGATCTGCTGCGCGTGCGTGACACCACCCTCGAAGATTTGGAACGTCTCATCGCCGAATCCGGCGGCAACGGGGCGGGGGCACAACACGGCTTTGAGGAATGACACAATGTCGCCATACGTGACCAGTGTTGAACGGTTTGGGTTCCAGCGAGGATTGAAAGAAGGCAGAGTGTTGGGCCTAGAGGAAGGCCAGGTAAAGGGCCTGCTAGACGGCATTGACCTGGGTCTGGAATTACGGTTCGGGGATCAGGGGATGAGATTGTTGCCACGCCTGCGCAGTATTCAGGACTTGGACACTTTACAGCAGGTCAAAGATCTGTTGCGCAGGCATGACACCACCCTCGAAGACCTGGAGCGTTTCATCGCCGAATCCGGCGGCAACGGGGCGGGGACGCAACACAGCGAGGGATGACACGATGTCCCCCTACGTGACCAGCGTCGAACGGTTTGGGTTCCAGCGCGGTTTGAAGGAGGGCCAAATAAAGGGCATGCGCCAGGGCCTGTTGAACGGCATTGGACTAGGGCTAGAACTGCGCTTCGGGGACCAAGGGGTGAAGTTGCTGCCCCGCTTCAAGGAAGTGCAGGACGTGGACACCCTACAACAGGTCACGGATCTGCTGCGCGTGCGCGACACCACCCTCGAAGACTTGGAACGTTTCATCGCCGAATCCGGCGGCAATGGGGCGGGAGGGAGTAAGTCGTAACGAGAGAGGCCGGACGGTCGCAGGGCACGGGGATATGCGAAAGGAGGCTGACCGTGAACAACACAATCATCGTCGTGGACGACGACGAGACCTTCAGTGGGTTGCTCAAAACGGTGTTCGAGTTGGAGGGGTACCAGGTCGTCCTGGTGCCCCATCCCGGCGAGGTGGTGCCGCAAGTGCGGGCCGTCCGACCGGTGCTGCTGTTGATGGATGTACACACGAAAAAAGGCGACACGTTAGGCGTGCTGCGCGAACTGCGGGCCGACGAGTCGCTGAACGACGTCGTCATCGTGATGACTTCCGGGATGGATCGGTCGGCGGAGTGCCTGGCAGCCGGAGCCGATGACTTCATCCTCAAGCCCTTCCATCCGGACGAATTGATCACGATGGTAAAAGGCTTACTGGCGCGGTCGGACGCCGCGGCATAAATTCGAGGCCGCAGAACGGATCATTGGGCGGATGACCGCGCCCACCCGCGCTCACCTCCGGCGAGAGGCTTCCACGTCTCCGTCAGCGGGGCGCGATATTATCAGACGATTGGAGAGGAATGTCAAAGAGACGAAAAAAGAAAAATCAGGCTCAGTGGAGGCGGATGGACTTGCATCTGCACACGCCGGCCTCCGCTGACTACCAGGAGCCCGACGTCTCCTACCTGGACATTTTGCGCCAGGCGGAGCAAAGGGGACTGGACATCATCGCCATCACCGACCACAACACGGTGGCCGGCTATCGGGCGATGATGGAGGAAATTCACCAACTAGAGTTACTGGAGGAATTGGGGCGGCTGCGCCCGGAAGAGCAGCAGAAAATTGAGGAGTACCGCCGGTTGATGGACGCGCTGTTGGTGTTGCCGGGGTTCGAGTTCACGGCGACGTTAGGATTTCACATCCTGGGGATTTTCTCCCCGGAGACCGACGTGCGGGAATTGGAGTTCATCCTGCGGCAATTGAACATCCCATTGGACAAGTTGGACGCCGGAAGCGGCGAGGTCGGCGCGACGACGGACGTATTGACCGCCTACCGGGTCATTGACGAGGCGGGGGGGATTGTCATCGCCGCCCACGCCAATTCGGCTCACGGGGTCGCTATGCGCCACCTGGGGTTCGGCGGGCAGACCCGCATCGCCTACACCCAGGACCCGCACCTGCACGCGCTGGAAGTGACCGACCTGGAGAAAAAAGGCCGCCGCACGACGGCCCGTTTCTTCGACGGCTCCCGCCCCGAATACCCCCGGCCAATGCGCTGCATCCAGGGCTCCGACGCTCACCGCCTGGCGAAGTCCGCCGACGGGCACAGTCTGGGCATCGGCGACCGGGTGACGGAGGTCCTGCTGCCGGAGGTCAGTTTCGACGCTCTGCGGGAGGTGTTCCTCGACAGCGACCTGGCCCGTACTCGCCCCTATCGCCCCGCCAAAGCCCCTCTCGACCACATCCAGGCGGTGCGGGAGGATGGAAACACCATCGTGCAGGCCTTCCACGCCGGATACACCCAGCGCGGCGGTCGCTGGTACGCCATCCTGGCCGACGTGTGCGCCTTCGCCAACACCAACGGCGGCACGGTCTACATCGGCCTCAGCGCGAACGCCAAAGAGCGACCGGTCGGCGTCGGCAACCCGGCGGCGTTGATACGCATGCTCCAAGAAGAGATCGAACGCCGCATCACCCCGCCCCTCACCGTCGCCATTGACGTGCAGGAGACCCAGGGGGTCAAAGTGGTGCGGCTGGTGGTGCCCAGAGGGGACGACCCCCCTTACGCCATTGACGACAGCAAGATCTACGTCCGCAGCGAAGGAGAGACCAACCTCGCCGTGCGGGACGAGATCGTCAGCCTGGTGCTGCGGGCCCAGGCCGGAGTCGCCGCCGTCACCGAGGACGAGACCACCGGACACACCGAGCCGCCGCGTACCGGCGTGGAGATCGTGGAGACGCAGGAGCGCAAGGGGACGCTCTACCACGCTATGCGGGATTTGCGGAACGGCAACGTGGTCAAGAACGTCACCCGCAAATCGGCGCGGCAGTTGTGGCATTACGCTATCGTCCAGGCCGAAGACCATCCGGTGAACCCGGAGAAGGTCGAGTGGCACGGCGACATCGGCCTGTTGCGCAAGCGGAAGTACAAGGGGCAGGCGCGGTACGACCTGGTTCAGCGCACCGGCGACACCGTCCGCGTTTACTACGGCGTGACCGAGGACGGCATTCACGGGGAGTGGGCCGACCTGGTGGGCCTAGAGACGGAGTGAGAAGGAGGCGATGATGCAACCCGGAGACGTGGCACCCGATTTCACCCTGACCGCCGACGACGGTTCGACGGTCAGCCTGCACGACTTCCGCGGACGGAAGGTCGTGCTCTACTTCTACCCGAAAGCGAACACCCCCGGCTGCACCCGGCAGGCGTGCGCCGTGCGGGACGTTTATCCCCAGATCGAGGAACACGGCGCGGTGGTCATCGGCATCAGCCCCGACCCTCCGGCGCGGCTGGTCAAGTTCCGCGAGAAGCACAACCTGCCGTTCATCCTGCTCTCCGACCCGGACCACGCCGTCGCCGAGGCTTACGGCGCGTGGGGGGAGAAGAAATCCTTCGGGAAAACCTATCACGGCATCATCCGCAGCCACTTCGCCATTGACGAGGAAGAGCGACTGACGGAATTCAAGGTCAAAGTCAAACCGGAGACGACGGCCGAACTGGCCTTGAAGTTAGTCGCAGCGTGAGGCGGCCCGCTATGCCCAACCGTCTGGCGCACGAGAGCAGCCCTTACCTCCGTCAGCACGCCGACAATCCGGTGGACTGGTACCCCTGGGGTGCGGAGGCTTTGCAAAAAGCGCAGGCCGCGGACAAGCCGATCTTCCTCAGCATCGGCTACTCCGCCTGCCACTGGTGCCACGTGATGGCCCACGAGTCCTTCGAGGACGAGCGTCTGGCGGCCATCCTGAACAAGTATTTCGTCAGCATCAAGGTGGACCGGGAGGAGCGGCCCGACCTCGACCGCATCTACATGAACGCGGTGCAGGCCATCACCGGGCGCGGAGGCTGGCCGCTCTCGGTCTTCCTGACGCCGGACGGCCACCCGTTCTACGGCGGCACCTACTTCCCCCCGACGGCCCGCTACGGCATGCCCTCTTTCGCCGATGTGCTCCTGGCGATCGCCGACGCCTGGCGCAACCGTCGGGAGGAACTGGTCGCCGGCAGCCGCCAACTGGTGCAGGTCATCGAGCAGCAGATGACGGTGGGCACGGGCAGCGCGGGCGAGCCGTCGCCGGAGACCCTGGAAGCGGCCCTGGACAGCATCGCCCGCAGTTTCGACCCCCGACACGGCGGCTGGGGCGACGCGCCCAAATTCCCCCAGCCGATGACGTTGGAGTTCCTCCTGCGCCGTCACTATGCGACCGGCGACGCGCGGGCCTGGGAGATGGTCGCCCACACGCTGGAACAGATGGCCCGTGGCGGGATGTACGACCAGATCGGCGGTGGGTTCCACCGTTATTCCGTGGACGAACGCTGGCTCGTCCCCCACTTCGAGAAGATGCTCTACGATAACGCCCAGTTGGCCCGCGTCTACCTCCACGCCTGGCAGGTGAGCGGCGACCCGCTCTTCCGCTCCGTCGCCGAGGAGACGCTGGACTACGTCGTCCGCGAGATGCGCGACCCCGGCGGCGGGTTCTACTCCACGCAGGACGCCGACAGCGAGGGGGAGGAGGGCCGGTTCTACCTCTGGACTCTGGACGAGGTGCGGGCCGCGCTCCCGCCGGACGAGGCGGAGCGGTTCATCGCCGCCTACGGTCTCACGGCGGAAGGCAATTTCGAGGGCCGGAACATCCTCACCCTCTCCGGCGACCGGGCGGCACGGGATACGTTGCGTCCGGCCCGTCGGCGGCTCTTCGATGTCCGTGAGGCCCGCGTTCACCCGGCGCGGGACGAGAAGGTGCTGACCTCCTGGAACGGCCTGATGCTGGCCGCCTTCGCCGAGGGGAGCCGTGTCCTGGGCCGCGAGGACTACCGGCGCGTCGCCGAGGAGTGCGGCGCGTTCCTGCTGGACGCACTCCGCACGCCTGGTGGCCGTCTCTACCACACCTGGCAGGCGGGGGAGGCCAAAGTCCCCGGCTACCTCGAGGACTACACGCACCTCATCGAGGGGCTGCTGGAACTCTACCAGGCCACTTTCGAGCCGCGCTGGTACGTCGCCGCCGCCGAACTGACCGCGACGATGCAGGCCCATTTCGCCGCGCCCGACAGCGGCTTTTTCGACACCAGCGACGACCACGAGACGCTGGTCGTCCGCCCCAGGGAGATTCAGGACAACGCCGTCCCCTCCGGCAACGGGATGGCCGCCGCCGTCCTGCTGCGGATGGCCGGCCTGGCGCAGGAGCCGCGCTACGAGGAGACCGTCCGCGCGATGCTGGCAGCGGTGCAGACGCTCCTCTCCCGCTACCCGCTGGGATTCGGGCAGTGGCTCATCGCGCAGGACTACGCCCTCTCCCACCCCGCCGAAATCGCCATCGTGGGCGACCGCGACGCGCCGGACACCCGCGCCCTGCTCGCCGTCTGCGCCGCCGGATACCGACCGCACCAAGTGCTCGCCGTCGGGCGCGACGAGGCGGTCCCATTGCTGCGCGGCCGTTCCCCGTTGGAGGGGCGGGCCGCCGCCTACGTCTGCCGCGACCAGACCTGTCTGCCGCCGGTGACGGAGCCGGAGGCGTTGGCGCGACTGTGCGACTCGCACCCACTCGACAATTGAGATCACGGGGCGCAGTGCCCCGCAAAAGGAGGATGCCATGAGCGTGTTCACCGCTTCCGAGGCCCTCGAGATGGCCCTGGAGATCGAGAAAAGCGGGGAAGTGTTCTACAACGAGGCCGCCGCCCAGAGCGACGACCCCGAACTCAAGGAACTGTTCGTCAGCCTGGCGGCCCAGGAACGCGGCCACTACCGCGCCTTCCAAAAAATGCTGGAAGGCGTCGCGCCCGGCCCGCCCCTGGACGACACCGACTTCGCGGGGTACGCCGAGTACGTCCAGACCGCTCTCGAACAGGCCCTGTTCGCCGGCCCGGACAAGGCCCTCTCGCTGGCGAAGCAGGCCGCCGACCGCGAGTCCGCGCTACGGGCCGCACTGGGGTTCGAGAAGGACACCCTGTTGTTCTTCTACGACCTGCGGGACATCGTCAGCGAGCCGGACCGGGAAGTCGTCACCCACATCATCCGCGAGGAGAAGCGGCACCTGCGCAGCCTGGCGCGTCTGTTGCGCGGATGAACCACGCCCGCGCCGACGGGCCCATCATCCACAAAATCACTCACAGGAGGCAAACGACTTATGTTACCAATCGAAATCCGGCCTGGCATCTACTGGGTCGGGGTCAACGACCGCACCACCGACCTCTTCGAGGGGCTCTGGCCCATCGAGGAGGAGGGGGTGTCCTACAACTCATACCTCATTGACGACGAGAAGAAGGCCATCATTGACCTTTCGAAGGCCATCAAGACCGATGACTTCTTCGACCAGGTGGCCCACGTGATAGACTTGGCCGACCTGGACTACGTCGTCATCAACCACATGGAGCCCGACCACTCCGGCGTCCTGCGGATGTTGCTCCGTTTGGCGCCCAGGGTCACTTTGTTGGGCACCGAGAAGACCCGTTCGATGCTCGAAGCGTTCTACGGCATCACCGAGAACGTGCGCGTCGTCGCCGACGGGGAGACCCTCCCGCTGGGGAAACACACCCTGAAGTTCGTCCACACCCCCTTCGTCCACTGGCCGGAGACGATGATGACCTACGAGGTCAGCCAGCAAATCCTCTTTTCCTGCGACGCCTTCGGCAGTTACGGCGCGTTGCGGGGCGGCATCTTCGACGACGAGTACCCCGACCCGGTCTTCTACGAACGGGAAGCGTTGCGTTACTACGTCAACATCGTCGCCATCTTCAGCAAACTGGTGTTGCAGGCGATTGACAAACTGGACGGCGTGCCGCTTTCCATCATCGCCCCCTCTCACGGACTGGTGTGGCGCGAGAAGCCCGGCCACATCGTGGAACTGTACCGCCGCTGGGCGGAGTACGCCACCGGTGCCCGCCCGACCGAGGTCGGCATCACTTTCCTCTACGGGACGATGTACGGGAACACCGAGAAGATGATGAACGCCGTCGCCCAGGGCATCGCCGAGGAGGGGGTACCGCTGACGATCTTCGACGTCGCCCGGACACACCCCAGTTACATTTTGCCCGCGCTGTGGACGCAACGGGGGGTGATGGTCGGTGCGCCGACCTACGAGGGCTCCCTATTCCCTCCGATGACCCACGTCCTGGAGGTGGCGACGACCAAACGGGTGCGGAACAAACTGGTGGCTCGTTTCGGCAGTTACGGTTGGAGCGGCGGGGCGCAGAGGAGATTCGAGGCGATGTTGGAGCCGCTCCGCTGGACACTGACCGACTCTTTCGAGTTCGTCGGTGCGCCGACCGATGAGGACTTGCGTTATGGGGAGGAGTTCGGAGCCCGCTTCGCCCGTCTCATCAAGTCGGAGGCTCAAGCGTCCGACGCCCAGTGACGCCCCGTCCGCGTTGACCCATTTCGCAAACAGACGCCCTCCGCGCTCGTCGCGGAGGGCGTTTCTTAGGCGTACCTGCCGCCACGCCCGCGCCACCGTGAACAGTGCCCTACCTGAACCGAAGCCCTGTGAAACAGTCGGTTGACAGATTACCCCCCCTGTGGTATCATTGGGCACACAATTTTAGCACTCTCACCACGAGAGTGCTAATTCGGGAGCGCGACGATGGAAGAACTCACCCCCCGCCAACAGACAATCCTCGGCCTGGTGGTGCGGGAGTATGTCAAAAGCCCCAACCCGGTCAGTTCCCGCGCCCTGGTCGAGAATTACGGCCTCCAGGTGAGCACCGCCACTGTCCGCAACGAGATGGCCCGCCTGGAGGAACTGGGCTATCTCACCCATCCCCACACCTCCGCCGGGCGCATACCCACGCCGAAAGGGTACCACCATTTCGTCGAGCGGCTGCTGGGGGAGGTGGAGTTGCCCGTACACGAGCAGCGCACCATCGCCCACCAATTCTACCAGGCGCGGCAGGACTTCAGCCAGTGGATGCCGTTGGCCGCCTCCGTCCTGGCCCACACCGCTCAGGGCGCGGCTCTGGTGACGGCTCCCCTGGCGACGGAGGTGCGCTACAAGCACCTCCAACTCATCTCCACCCAGGGCCGCGCCGTGCTCCTCGTCCTCGTCCTGCGCGGCGGGATGGTCAAGCAGCAGATGTTGAGCCTGCCGGAGCCACTCGACCAGCAGGTGCTGGACGAGGCCAGCGACCGGCTCAATCAGCACTTCAACGGCCTGACCGCCGACGAAATCGGCGGCCACGTCGCCGACCTGCCCGCTTTCGAGTCGCAGGTGGCCGACTTGGTGACCGACCTCATGCGCCGGGCCGAACGGCACACCACTGGCGAGATCTACCGAGACGGGCTGAGCCGGGTACTCCAACAGCCGGAGTTCTCTGAGCAGGAGCACGCCCAGGGGCTCATCCGGGTGATGGAGGAGCGCAGTTTCCTCGAAGCCGTCCTCGCCGACGCCCTCAGCCCGGAGGTCGGCAGCGTGCAGGTGCTCATCGGCGGGGAGGGACGCTGGGACGAACTGCGGGCCTGTAGTTTGGTGCTGGGACGGTACGGCGTGAGCGGCTTCGCCACCGGTGCGTTGGGGGTCGTCGGCCCCACGCGGATGCTGTACGGGCGGGCGATCTCCGTCGTGCGCTTCGTCTCCGATCTGCTTTCCGATTTGGTCTACGATATGTACGTTGGATGAGGCCGCCGCCGAGTGCATGTCGAGCATGGCCGCGAGCCACGCCGTCGGCGTTCAGCGGCGGTTTCGTGTGGGTAACGGATAATCACCAGGAGGTACGGCAATGGATGAGGTTGTGGAAGAGAGGACGGAAGGAACAGAGGAAGAGGAGGAAACCCTGGACGAGGTTCAAAAGTTGCAGGCGGAGTTGGAACAGGCCCAGGCACAGGCCGCCGAGTATCTGGACGGCTGGCAACGGGCGCGGGCGGAGTTCGCCAACTACAAGAAACGGCAGGAGGCCGAGCGGGCGCAACTGATCGCCTTCGCCAACGCCGACCTGCTGCGCAAACTGCTCCCCATCGTGGACGACTTCGAGCGGGCGGTGCAGTCCATTCCCCCGGAGATGAAGGAGCAGACTTGGGTCGAGGGCATCATGCTCATCCAGCGGAAGTTGGAGTCGCTGTTGGAGACGGAAGGGGTCACTCCCATCGAGACGGAGGGAGAGACTTTCGACCCGCGTTATCACGAGGCCGTGACCCACGAGGAGGCGGAGGGGTACACGGAGGATCAAATCATCGGCGAGTTACGGCGGGGGTACATGCTGGGGGAGCGGGTGTTGCGGCCCGCTCTGGTGCGTGTAGCCAAGCCGACAGAGGACGAAATCGAAAAGGAGTGATGAAATGGGCAAGATTATCGGCATAGACTTGGGCACGACCAACTCGGTCTGCGCGGTGATGCTGGGCGGCGAGGCGACCGTCATCCCCAGCGCGGAGGGCGGACGGCTGTTCCCCTCCGTCGTGGCGGTCAACCCCAAGACCGGCGAGCGGCTCGTCGGCCAAGTCGCCAAACGGCAGGCCGTCGTCAACCCGGAGAACACCATCTTCTCCATCAAACGGTTCATGGGGCGCAAGTTCGACGACCCGGAGGTGCAGCGGGCGTTGCAGATCGTCCCCTACAAGGTGACGGCGGCCCCCAACGGCGACGTGCGGGTCTGGATGGACGGGAAGGAGTACAGCCCGCCGGAGATCTCGGCGATGATTTTGCAGAAGATCAAGGCGGACGCCGAAGCCTATCTGGGGGAGGAAGTCACGCAGGCGGTGATCACCGTCCCGGCCTACTTCAACGACAGTCAGCGACAGGCGACGAAGGACGCCGGCCGCATCGCCGGGCTGGAAGTGCTCCGCATCATCAACGAGCCGACCGCCTCCTCGCTGGCCTACGGGCTCGACCGGAAGAAGGACGAGACGATCGCCGTCTTCGACCTGGGCGGCGGCACCTTCGACATCTCCATCCTCGACGTGGGGGATGGCGTGTTCGAGGTCATGTCCACCAACGGCGACACCTTCCTCGGCGGCGACGACTGGGATCGGCGCATCATAGACTGGGTGGCCGACGAGTTCAAGCGGGAGGAGGGGATTGACCTGCGCAACGACCGTCAGGCTCTCCAGCGGCTCAAGGAGGCCTGCGAGAAGGCGAAGATCGAGTTGAGCACGGTGATGGAGACCGAAATCAACCTCCCCTTCATCACCGCCGACGCCACCGGCCCCAAGCACCTGCAAATCAAACTGACGCGGGCCAAGTTGGAGCAGTTGACCGAAGACCTGATCAACCGCACCATCGAGCCCTGCCGCCGTGCTTTGTCCGACGCCCACCTGAAGCCGGGGGATATTGACGAGGTGGTGCTGGTCGGCGGGATGACCCGTATGCCGGCCATCCAGCGGAAAGTGGCGGAGTTCTTCGGCAAGGAGCCGCACAAGGGGGTCAACCCCGACGAGGTGGTCGGGCTGGGGGCGGCGATTCAGGCCGGCGTCCTCGGCGGCGAGGTCAAGGACGTGCTCCTGCTGGACGTCACCCCGTTGACGCTGAGCATCGAGACGCTGGGCGGCGTGGCGACCCCCCTCATCGAGCGGAACACGACCATCCCCACCCGCAAGAGCCAGATCTTCTCCACCGCCACCGACGGGCAGACGCAGGTCGAGATTCACGTCGTGCAGGGGGAGCGTCCGATGGCTGCCGACAACAAGAGCCTGGGGAAGTTCATCCTCGACGGCATCCCCCCCGCGCCCCGAGGCGTCCCGCAGATCGAGGTCACGTTCGACATTGACGCAAACGGCATCCTCAACGTCTCCGCCAAAGACAAGGCCACCGGGCGGGAGCAATCTATGCGCATCGTGCCCTCCAGCGGCCTGTCCGACGCCGAGGTGGAGCAGATGGTGCGGGAGGCGGAGCGGTACCGCGAGGAGGACCGGCGGCGCAGAGAGGCCGTGGAGGCCCGCAATCAGGCCGACAACGCCATCTACAGCGCGGAGAAGTTTATGCGGGAGCAGGGGGACAAGGTTCCCGGCCACCTGCGCTCCGACGCCGAGGCCAAAATCGCGTCCCTCAAGAGCGCGTTGGAAGGGGAGGACGTGGACGCCATCCGGCAGCGCACCGCCGAACTGTCCCAGGTCATCCAGCAGATGGGCGCGGCGATGTACCAGGGCGCGGGCGCGTCCACTCCGCCGCCGACCGGAGAGAGCGAGGAGGGCAGCAGCGACGAGGATGTGATCGAGGGCGAGTTCAGCGAAGCGTAATCGAGCATGGTATCCCAGCGCGACTACTACGAGGTGCTGGGCGTCGAGCGTTCGGCGACCCAGGATGAGATCAAGCGGGCGTACCGGAAACTGGCGCGGAAGTACCACCCCGATGTCAGCGACCTGCCCGACGCCGAGGCCCGCTTCAAGGAACTCAACGAGGCCTACGAGGTGCTTTCCGACCCGGAGAAGCGGGCAATGTACGACCGCTTCGGGAGCGTCGGGCCGAGCGCAGGGCCGGGCTTCGGTTTCCGCGACCCCTTCGACATTTTCGAGGAGGTCTTCGGGCGCGGGTTCGGCTTCCGCACCGCCTCCCGCCGGGGGCCGCGGCGCGGCCAGGACTTGCGCTATGACCTGACGCTGACCTTCGAGGAAGCGGCCTTCGGCTGCGAGAAAGAGATCGAGGTCACGCGGTACGAGGAGTGCCCGGAGTGCCGGGGCAGCGGCGCGGCTCCGGGCACCACCCCCGTTCGCTGCCCGAAGTGTCAGGGCTCCGGCCAGGTCCGGCAGGTGCAGCACTCCATCCTGGGGACGTTCGTCAACATCACCACCTGCCCGCAGTGCCAGGGCAAGGGGGAGGTAGTGACGACCCCCTGTCCCAAGTGCGGCGGCCAGGGACAGGTGTACGCCACCCGGCGGCTCTCCGTCACCATCCCCCCCGGCGTGGACGACGGGACGCAAATGCGGCTGTCCGGCGAGGGAGCGGCCGGCAGTCGGGGCGGGCCGGCGGGCAACCTGTACGTCGTGCTGCACGTCGAGCCCCACCCGATCTTCCAGCGGCGCGGCGACGACGTGGTGGTGGAGTTGCAGATCAACGTCGCCCAGGCCGCGCTGGGGGATTCGGTGGAAGTCCCCACGCTGGACGGGGACGAGGTGATTGACATCCCGCCCGGCACGCAGAGCGGGACGGTGCTCCGACTGCGCGGCAAGGGCATCCCCCACCTGCGGCGGCACGGGCGCGGCGATCAACTGGTGCTGGTGCGGGTGAACATCCCAACCAAACTGACCCGCGAGCAGAAGCGGCTGTTCCAGGAGTTGGGCCGCACGCTGGAGCCGGAGTCCGTCTGGCGGGAGGAGCGGAGTTTCATTGACGAGTTGCGCGACCTGTTCGGACTGGGTTCGTGAAGGGGGGGAATATGCAGGTTAGAGCATTGGACGGCTACTACCTGGTGCGGCTCGAGACGGGGGATGAGGTTCAGACCGCCCTCAAGAGTCTGGCCCGGCGGGAGCGAATCGGCTTCGCCGCCTTGTACGGCATCGGGGCGTTCCAGCGCGTGACGCTGGGCTACTTCGACGATGAGGCCAAGTCCTACCGCACGCGGACGCTGGAGGAGCAGGTGGAGGTGCTGTCGCTGAGCGGGAACATCAGCCGGGGGGAGGACGGCGGGGTGGTCGCCCACATCCACGTTGTCGTGGGCCGCGCCGACTATCACCTGCTGGGCGGCCACCTGGTCGAGGCCGTCGTCCGCCCGACGCTGGAGGTCGTGGTGACGACGCTGCCCACCACCGTGCAGCGGCGTCAGGACCCCGCCACCGGATTGCAACTGTGGGATTTGGGAGCCTCCCCGCCGGTGTACGTGTGAATCCGATGCTGACGGTGCTCATCACCGCTTTCCGGGAAGAGGGCACGGTGGGGCGGGCGATCGAGGCCTTCCTGCCCCAGTTGCCGCCGGAGGGAGAGATTCTGGTCGTCTGCCCCGACCCGGCGACGACGGCGGTGGTGAACGAGTACGCGGCCCGCTACCCGCAGGTGCGGCACGTCGCCGACCCGCAGCGCGGCAAGCCGGCGGCGTTGAACTTCGGGTTGCGGGCCGCGCGGGGGGAGGTGGTGGTGCTCAGCGACGGGGACGTGGTGGTCGCCGCGGACGCCCTGTCGGCCCTCCTGTCTCCTTTCGACGACCCCCAGACCGGCGCGGTCAGCGGCCATCCCGTCAGCACCAATCGGCGGGACACGCTGCTGGGGTACTGGTCACACCTCCTCACCGACGGGATTCACCAGATGCGCCTGGCCCGCGACCGAGAGGGCCGTTTCCTGCTCTGCTCCGGCTACCTGTTCGCCTTCCGGCGGGAGTTGGTCGAGCGCGTGCCGGAGGACGCTCTGGCGGAGGACGGGGTCATCTCCCACCTGGTAGCGCAACAGGGATACCGGGTGCGGTACGCCCCCGACGCGCTGGTCTACGTCGGCTACCCCACCACCTACCGCGATTGGCTGCGCCAGAAGGTACGCTCCGCCGGGGGGTACGCCCAGCGGTGGATACGGGAGTCGCCGGTGCGGATGCGCTCTCCCTGGCTGGAGTTGTGGTACGGCTCCTGGCTGGCCCTCAAGTACCCCCAGACCCCCCGCGAGTTCCTGTGGACGCTGCTCCTGTTCGCCGCCCGGCTGCACCTGTGGTTGCTGGTGCTCGTCAAGGTGCGGCTGCTGCGGCGGCCCCTGAAAGCCCTCTGGCAACGGGTGGAGACGACGAAGGGGTAGTTGCTCGGCTGCGGGAGCCGCGGCCATCGCCATCTCCTACCTCCTCATAAACCGCTTGACGACCACCGCCTCGTTGTGCATAACCAGCCGGTCCCCGACCTCCAGTTCCTCGTAGGGCTTGTCCCAGGCCTCGCGGGTGGGACGCGGGAAGATGTTGATGGGCGTCCCCGGCTTGCTGTGCCGCAAGTCCACGTAGGCCATCCCCACCAGATACCCCTCGGTGTCCATCGCGCAGGACGTCACCTGGCCGATGACCCGCCCCTTGCTGTCCACCACCACGTCGCCCTGCTTGGGGACGCGCACCCCTTTCTCCTCGATGCGGAAGCGGATGATCCCCATCCGGCGGCGCGGCGGGCGACCGGCGGGGTAAGCGTGCTCGATGTAGGCCCGGCGTCCGACGAAGAACGGCTTGTGCAGTTTGACGTACCCGCCGAATCCGGCGTCGTCCGGGCGCAGGTCGAGCGGGCCGGCCAGTTCGTGGCCGTAGAGCGGCAGGCCGGCCTCGATGCGGAGCGAGTCCCGCGCCCCCAGCCCAATCGGACGGAGGCCGAAGGGTGCGCCGACGGTCAGCAGTTGCTCCCAGAGCGCGGCCACCACGTCCGGGTGGATGAAGATCTCGTACCCCAGCCGCTCCCCGGTGTAGCCGGTGCGGGCGATGATGATGTCGAAGACGCCGCCGGGGGCGTGTTCCGACGGGATCTGCAACTCGGCGACCTCGGTACGGCGCAGTGAGAGCAGCCGCCCGCGAATCTCCGGGACGGCGGCGGAGGGAGGCGCGGCGTCGAGCAGCGCGAGCAGAATGTCGCGGGAGCGCGGCCCCTGCAACGCGATGTCCACCAGCCAGGCGTAACTCTCGTCGGGGTCGTGCAAGTCCAGCAGTTCGGCCTGGAAGCAGGGCTTCACCCAGGGGCGACGGTCGTCCAGCCGCGCCCGCTGCTCGTTGACCGCCCGCAGCCAGGCCAGGTCTTTGTCCGTGTTGGCCGCGTTGACCACCACCAGATAGCGGCCTGGGTCGAGCATGTAGATCATCAGGTCGTCGAGCACCCGCCCGTCGGGGGAGAGGAGGTAGGAGTACTGGGACTCGCCGGGGCGGAGCGCGAACACATCGTTGGTCGTCACCAGGTTGAGGAAGTAGGCGGCGTGGGGGCCGCGCACCTCCAGCAGCCCCATGTGGGCGACGTCGAAGAGGCCGGCGGCTCCGCGCACCGCCCGGTGCTCGTCGCTGATGGAGGTGTACCAGAGCGGCATGTCCCATCCGGCGAAGGGGGCCATCTTCGCCCCGTGCCGGACGTGCCAATCGTGCAAGGGAGTGCGGCGCAGCGGCTGCTCCGGCTCCTCCCACTCGAAGACGGGGAGCGGCTCGTCGCTGGGGTCGGCGTAGTTGGGGGCGGAGAGCCCGATGAAGTACGGCTTGTGGGAGACCGGCGGGGTGAACTCCGTCGGTAGAGGGGGGATGTCGGCGGGAGCCGGCCCCAGGTCGCGGACGACGACCGGGCCCGGCAGTTTGGCCCACAGGTCGGCGTCGTCGAAGCGGACGAAGCCGTCGGAGAGATGGCGCAGCCAGGCACGCACGCGCCGGGCCTTCTCGCGCGGCACGACAAGGTGATACCGGCTGTAGGGGAAGTCGGGGCGGCGCAGGAGGGCGAGACTCATCACTTGCCCGTCCCGTTCCAGCAGCGCGATGGGACGCCATTCCCCAGGGGCGAGGTCGGCGATGTCCATCGGCGTGATCTGCTCGACGAAGGAGGAGGCCAACGTCCCCTCGATTTCCAGCAGGACATCCTCCTCCTCGTGAGGGCGCAGTTCCGACAGCAGGCAGTGATGCGGATAGCCGGTGCAGGGGGGCTCGAAGTCAATCCCGGCCTGCTCCGCCAACTCCGCCACCTCCAGGCGCAACTCCTCCAGCGCGTCGAAGTCCACCTTGCCGCGATAGGCCACGCCGCGCACCTTCTTGTAGATGAACGGCTCGATGCTCTCCATCGTCCGAGCGATAATCGAGGCGATCTTCTCCATCTCCGGCTCCCGCATACCCCGCTGCGTGACCCAGGGGGTGCCCAGGCGGATGCCGCTGGGATAGGCCGCCGACCGGTCGCCGGGGATGGTGTTCTTGTTGACCACGATGCCGATGATGTCCAGCACCGCCGCCGTGACGCCGCCCATCAACGGCGTGCCGTCCCGCCCGGTGACGGTCTTGCAGTCGAGGAGCAGGAGGTGGGTGTCGGTGCCGCCGCAGGGGACGCGCAGTCCGTGGGCGACGAGGGCTCTGGCGAGGGCCTGGGCGTTGGCGACGATCTGGTGCTGCAACCGGCGGAACTGCTCCGTCTGCGCCAATCGGAAGGCGGTCGCCATCGCCGCGAACTTGTTAACGTGCGGCCCGCCCTGCAAGCCGGGGAAGACGGCGTGGTCAATCTTGGACGCCAGCGTGGGGTCGGTGGTGAGGATGCAGGCTCCGCGCGGCCCGCAGAGCGTCTTGTGGGTGGTGAAGGTGATGATGTCGGCGTATCCCAGGGGGGTTGGGAACGCCCCGGCGATGACCATCCCGGCCACGTGGGCGATGTCGGCCATCAGATAGGCTCCCACCCGGTCGGCGATCTGGCGGAACTTGGCCCAGTTGGGCAGACGGGGGTAGGAGGTGTACCCGGCGATGATCAGTTTGGGGCGGTGTTCCAACGCCAGGGCCTCGATTTCGTCGTAATCGAGCAACTCCGTCTGCTCGTTGACACGGTAGGAGACGACGTTGTAGAGGCGGCCGGAGAGGTTGACCGGGCTCCCGTGTGTCAGGTGGCCGCCGTGCGGGAGGGCCATCCCCATAATCGTGTCGCCGGGCTTGAGGAGGGCCTGTTGCACGGCGATGTTGGCCGGTGCGCCGGAGAGGGGCTGGACGTTGACGTAGATCTGTTCGGCGGAGATGGTGTCGGTGGCGAACGCCTCGGCGCAACGGCGGCGGGCCAGCGATTCGATCACGTCGGCGTACTCGACGCCCCGGTAGTAACGCCGGTCGCCGTACCGCCGATAGTGGCCCAGGTGGTGCTCGTAGTCCAGGATCTCCCCCTCGTTCAGCCAACGGGTCTCCGGGTTGGGGTAGCCCTCGGCGTAGATGTTCATCAGCACGGAGCCGAGGGCCTCCCGCACGGCCCAGGGAGAACTGCTCTCCGAGGGGATCATAATCAACTTGCGAGCCTGACGCTCTTTTTCCAGGTCAATGAGGTGGGCGACGGCCGGGTCGAGTTCGGCCAGGTCGCCGCGAAAGAGAAAATCGTCAAAGGTAGACATATCGCCTCCTCCTCGAAATGCGGATTCGGGCGGCGGCCCAGAGGGCCGGCTCGTCAGGGCCTATTGTCGTTGATTTTTGTTTTTGGTCAAGTGGGCGCACCGGACGGGGCTCATTCTCGACTTGCCCCCTGCCATCAAAGTGTTACAATTCCCCGGCCCATTCCTTCAGGAGATGATGAGCATGACAATCGGCACCGTCCACCCGGTGGACATCGAACAGGAAATGCGGGTAGCCTATCTCGACTACGCGATGAGCGTCATCGTCGCCCGCGCCCTCCCGGACGCGCGGGACGGGCTCAAGCCGGTGCAACGCCGCATCCTCTACGCCATGCACGGCCTGGGACTGCGCCCCGACACCCCTTACAAGAAATCGGCCCGCATCGTCGGCGAGGTGCTGGGGAAGTACCACCCCCACGGCGACGCGGCGGTCTACGAGGCGATGGCCCGCATGGCGCAGGACTTCTCCCTCCGCTACCCGCTGGTGGACGGTCAGGGCAACTTCGGCTCCGTGGACGGCGACCGGCCGGCGGCCATGCGGTACACCGAGGCCCGCCTGGCCCCCATCGCGCTGGAGATGCTGAGCGACCTGGACAAGGACACGGTGGACTTCGCCCCCAACTTCGACGACACCCTCCAGGAGCCGACCGTGCTCCCCGCCGCCATCCCCAACCTGCTGGTCAACGGAGCCTCCGGCATCGCCGTCGGCATGTCCACCTCCATCCCCCCCCACAACCTGGGGGAGGTCTGCGACGCGCTGATTCACATCCTCGACCACTGGGAGAAGCAGGATGAGATCACCACCCCGGAGTTGCTGAAGTTCATCAAGGGGCCCGACTTCCCCACCGGCGGCGTCATCTACCGCCGGGCCGAGGAGGGCGGGGACGACCTCATCGCCCAAGCCTACGGGCAGGGACGGGGGAAGATCGTCGTCCAGGCCCGCGCCCACATCGAGGAGATGAGCCGCTCCCGCAGCCGCATCGTCATCACCGAACTGCCCTACCAGGTCAACAAGAGCAGCCTCGTCGAGCGCATCGCCCGCCTGGTGCGCGAGGGCCGGCTGGAAGGCATCAGCGACCTGCGGGACGAGTCGGACCGGCGCGGTATGCGGCTGGTCATCGAATTGACCCGCACCGCCGAGCCGGAGTCGGTCTTGAGCGACCTCTTCCGCCGCACGCCGTTGGAATCCACCTTCAGCCTGATTCTCCTGGCGTTGGTGGACGGCGAGCCCCGCTTGCTGACTCTCAAAAAGGCCCTGCTGACTTACCTCGACCATCGGCAGGTCATCGTCACCCGCCGCACCCGATACGACCTGGCCCGCGCCCGCGAGAGAGCCCACATTCTGGAAGGGCTGCTCATCGCCCTCGACAACCTGGACGAGGTCATCGCCACCATCCGCCGTTCCCGCACCACCGACACCGCCCGCAAAAATTTGCGCCGCAAGTTCAAACTCAGCGAGCGGCAGGCCCAGGCGATTCTCGACATGCCGCTGAAACGGCTGGCCGCCCTGGAACGGCGCAAGATTCAGGACGAGTACAAGGAGAAAAAGGAACTCATCCAGCACCTGGAGGAACTGCTGGCCAGCCCGGCCAAGATTCGCGGAGTGGTGCGGGAGGAATTGGCGGCGGTCAAGAAACAGTACGCCGACAACGACCCCCGCCGTACCGCCGTCGAGGAGGTGCGGAAAGAGCGCTTGTCCGCCGCCGACTTGGTGCCCGATGAGCCAGTCTGGGTGGCGGTGGGCCGGGACGGAACAGTGGCGCGGACGCCGGACACCGGCGCGGCGGTGCGCGTCCCCTCCCGCCCACGAGAGGCTCCGACCGCCATCCTGGCCGCTTCCACCAGGGACATCCTCTACCTGCTGGCGGCCAACGGCCGGGCGGCGGCCTACCACATCCACCAACTGCCGGAGGGGGTGGCCTGGGACGGCGCGGGACGGCACTACGCCGACCTGACTCCCCTCACCCGGCGGGACACCGTCGTGGCCGCCTTCGCCCTCCCGCCGGACGCCGACAAGGGGTACCTGTTCCTCGCCACCCGTCGGGGCATCGTCAAGCGGGTCGCACTGAAGGACCTGCCGGGGGCCGGCGGCGACCTCTTCACCGTCATCGGCCTCGAGAGCGGGGATGCGCTGGTCGGGGCGGTCGTGACGAGCGGGCGGCAGGAGGTAGTGCTGCTCTCCGCGGACGGGCGGGCGATTCGGTTCAAGGAGCAGGACGTCCGCCCGATGGGACTGCCCGCCGGCGGCGTCAAGGGCATCAAACTGACCGGCTCCGACGACCGGGTGGTGGGCCTGGACGTCGTCCGCCCCCGCGCCGACCTGCTGATCGTCACCGAGGACGGCAAGGGGAAGCGCACCCCGTTGTCGGACTATCCGACCCAGGGGCGGTACGGCCAGGGGGTACTCACCGTCCGCAGCGGGGCGCGACTGGCCGGCGGCGGCGTCGTGCGGGGGAAGGACGCGCTGGTTTTCGTCACGCGGAAAGGGGCCGCGAAGACCGTCCGCGCCCGGAGTGTGCCGCGCAAGGGCCGGGCGACGGCGGGGGAGAAGGTCATCGCCCTGCGCCAGGGGGACG
>JALWUZ010000181.1 GCA_027079895.1 Anaerolineae bacterium | reverse complement strand
AAGTCACCTTCCGGTGCAACAAGGAGGCCCAGAACTGCCCACCTATCCCTACTGGATGCAGGGGTAGTATCCCTGAGATGCCCCACCATGTCAAACGGAGATTATTATACGAGGAGGTGAAAAAATGACGACCATCACGCAGGTAGTCAAACGCACCGGAGCCGTCGTCCCCTTCAACAAAGACCGCATCACCAACGCCATCTACCGGGCGGCGGTCGCCGTCGGCGGGCGCGACCGCACCATCGCCGAACGGCTCTCCGACCAGGTGGTGGAGATTCTGGAACAGACCACCCCGCCCGGCCACATCCCCACCATCGAGGAAATTCAGGACATCGTCGAAAAGGTGCTCATCGAGAACGGCCACGCCAAGACGGCCAAAGCCTACATCCTCTACCGCGACGAACGCGCCCGCCGCCGACAGGAGCGAGCCCACAGTTCCACCCATCCCTCGGAAAACATCCCCTGGCGCAAACTCTGGGAAGTGCTCAACTGGGCGGTGGACCACAACCTCCACACCGTCGAGCACCTGAACGAGCGCATCGCCGCCGGCGAGTTCCCCGCCATCGTCCGGGAGACCGACCGGGCCTACAACGAGGACATCACCACCGCCTCGGAGATCATCCGCGAGCGGCGCGACCAGGTCAAAATCGTCATCATCGCCGGCCCCTCCTCCTCCGGCAAGACGACCACCACCATCAAACTCGGGCACCTGCTGAGCAAAATGGGGCTCAGCCTGGTGCCGCTGACCGTGGACAACTACTTCTTCGACCTGGAACTGCATCCCAAAGACGAGTTCGGCGACTACGACTTCGAGTCCCCCCAGGCCCTCGACCTGGCCCTCATCAACGAGCACCTGGTGCGGCTCATCGCCGGGGAGGAGGTGCTCATCCCCTTCTACGACTTCAAGACCGGCAAGCGGCACGACAATCACACCCCTATGCGCATCGGCCCCGACGACATCATCCTCATTGACAGCCTGCACGGTCTCTACGGCCCGATGACCGAGGGGGTAGACGAAGAGCGGAAGTTCAAGTTGTACATCGAGCCGCTGCTCCAGATGAAGGGCCCCGGCGGCAAGTACATCCGCTGGACCGACCTGCGGCTGATGCGGCGGATGGAGCGGGACGCGGCTCACCGCGCCTACGACCCCCAGCGGACGCTGGAACATTGGCACTACGTCCGCAAGAGCGAGATGCGCCACATCATCCCCTACATCAACACCACCGACTACATCGTCAACAGCGCGTTGCCGTATGAACTGCCCATCATGCGGGCGCGGCTCTTCGACCACTTCGCCAAATGGGTGGACCTGTACCGAGACGACCCGCTGCGCCAGGACGCCTTCCGGCGGGCGGAACGGGTTTACAACCTCTTGCAGGCCATTACCCCCGTCGAGGACGACTCCCCCATCCCGCCCGACTCGCTCCTGCGGGAGTTCATCGGCGGGAGTTGCTACGAGTATTGAGCCGGGACGAGCGATGATCACCGTAAAAGTCCGCCTGTTCGCCACCCTCCGCCGCTACCGGCCGGGCCTGGGGTTGGGCGAGTCGCTGACCGTCGAGTTGCCCGCCGGCGCGACGGTCGCCGACCTGATCGCGCACCTGGGACTGCCGCCCAAAGAGGTCAAATTCGCCTACGTCAACCACATCGTGCGCCGCCCGGAGCACCCCCTGGCCGACGGAGACGACGTCGGACTCTTCCCGCCGGTCGGCGGAGGGTAGGGAACGGCCTCACACCGGAGCCCCGCCGCGCCAGGGCTTTTCAAAGTTCTTTATGCTTACGGTCAAAGGGGTAGGCGATGGCATTGCCATCGCCTACCCGTACCCGTCAGAGGTTAGAACGTTGAAAAACCTACCGCCGCGCGATGGCCGCTTGACAGATTACTCTCTCTGGGGTATCCTTGCGCTCGCCCCCGCCTCGGCGGGGGCAGCGAGGTATCCGTTATGCGCTTCCCGACTTCCCTGCCAACGCCACGCCGCGAGACCGCCGTCCAGGCGGCGCGGGTGCTCATCCTGGTGCTCCTGGCCGCCGGACTGACCCTGATGTCCCCCCAACCGGTGCAGGGGCGGATTTACCCTCCTCTAC
>JALWUZ010000180.1 GCA_027079895.1 Anaerolineae bacterium | reverse complement strand
GTCAACTGCCTGCGGCCCGGCGTCACCGACACCCCCGCGCTGCGCCTCATCCCCGGCCACGAGGTGTACATCGAAGAGGCCCTCAAGCGCAACCCCGGCGGGCGGATGACGACGCCGCAGGACGTGGCCCGCGTCCTCGTCGCCCTGGCCGACCCCGCCATCACCTGGATCAGCGGCGCGGTTATCCCGGTGGACGGCGGCGAGACGATCGTGGGGTAGACGGCGGGGAAAGGCGGCCCAGGACGCGCCGCTGACAATGCCTCTCACAGACCGCATCCGCGCCCAGGCCGCCGCCCTGGGATTCGACCTGGTAGGCGTGTCGCCGGCCGCGCCGGTCCCCACCTTCGACCGCTATCGGGAGTGGCTGGCGCGGGGCTACCACGGCGACATGGCCTACCTCTCCCGTGTGGACCGGGTCGCCCGCCGGGGCGACCCGACACGCATACTGCCGGGGGTATGCTCCGTCGTCAGCGTGGGGCTGAACTACTACCCCGGCTCACTGCCGCCGGAGGTAGCCGACGACCCCGCGCGGGGGCGGTTCTCCCGTTACGCCTGGGGCGGCGACTACCACGACCTGATACTCCCCCGCCTGAAACGCCTGGCGGAGTTCATCATCGCGGAGAGCGGCGGGGAGGGGGAGTACCGCGCCTACGTGGACACCGGCCCGGTGCTGGAACGGGCCTACGCGGCCCAGGCCGGCCTGGGGTTCATCGGCAAGAGCACCAACCTCATCAACCCGCGCTTCGGGCCCTGGCTGTTCCTGGGCGAAATCCTGCTGACGGTGGAGTTGGAGCCCACGCCGCCCCCGCCGCTACCCTCCTGCGGGAACTGCCGCCGCTGCCTGGACGCCTGTCCCACCGGAGCGTTGACCGCCCCCTATCTGCTGGACGCCCGCCGATGTCTCTCCTACCTGACGATCGAGGCACGGGGGGCCATCCCCATCGAACTGCGCCCCCGGCTCGGCAACCGGGTCTACGGCTGCGACGTGTGTCTGGAGGTCTGCCCCTGGAGCCGCTTCGCCCGCCCGACGGACGAGGACGCGCTCCGCCCCTCGTCGCCGGAGGAGGCCGCGCCGCCGCTGGTGGAACTCATGCGGCTGGATGAGGCCGCCTTCCGACAACGGTACCGGGGCACGCCCATCTACCGGCTCAAACGGCGGGGCTTGCTGCGCAACGTGGCCGTCGCCCTGGGGAACTGGGGCGACCCGGCGGCCATCCCCGCGCTGACCGCCGCCCTTCACGACCCGGAACCGTTGATACGCGAGCACGCCGCCTGGGCCCTGGCGCAGATCGGCGCGGGCCGCCGGTAACTCCTCGACGACCGCGCCGACCGTCAGCCCTGCATCCCCCCTGGTGCGGAGTGATTCTTACGCAACTCAAATGTATCTCTAGCGAAACTCTAATGCTTGGGGAGTATAATGGCGGCAAATCGCAGTGGGAGGAGAGATTATGGATTTGAATAAGTTCACCCAAAAAGCACAGGAAGCCATCATCGCGGCGCAGTCGCTGGCGGGGGAGTACAGCCACGGCCAAATCGAGCCGGAGCACCTGCTCCTGGCCCTGCTCCGCCAGTCGGACGGCATTGTGCCGCAGATTGTTCAGAAATTGGAGAGCAACCCCGGTGAGATGATTCAGGCGTTGACGGGGGAGTTGGGCCGCAAGCCGAAAGTCTACGGGGCGACGGCCCAGGTGGGGCTCTCCCGCGACCTCGCCAACGCCCTCGCCGAAGCGGAGAAGATCGCCGCCCGCATGCGGGACGAGTTCGTCAGCACCGAGCACCTGCTGCTGGCCCTGACCGGGCCTCACGGCGGGGAGGCCGCCCGCTTCCTGGCGGCCTACGGCATCACCGAGGACGCCATCCTGCGGGCCCTGACCGCCATCCGGGGCAGCCAACGGGTCACCAGTCAGAACCCGGAGGCCACTTACCAGGCGTTGGAGAAGTACGGGCGCGACCTGACCGAGTTAGCGCGGCAGGGGAAACTCGACCCGGTCATCGGGCGGGACGACGAAATCCGGCGCGTCATGCAGATTCTCAGCCGCCGCACCAAGAATAACCCCGTCCTGGTAGGAGAGGCCGGCGTCGGCAAGAC
>JALWUZ010000179.1 GCA_027079895.1 Anaerolineae bacterium | reverse complement strand
TACCATCCCGCCGACCAGACGAGATTTCTGGCCTGCTGGCCTCGCTCCCACGCTTTGCCCTGCTCTGCTCTCGTTCCCACACGCGGAGTGTCAACCCCGCCGTTCCCACGCCGGAGCGTGGGAACGAGCCGGTTCACCGGTCACCGGCGACGGATAAATCCGCCGCCTGGGTTTTGGCCCTCCGTTGCCGCACCGTAGGGGGCGACCTGCGTGTCGCCCCCCCCACCCCAGTGTGGGCGGATGACACACACAGGGCACCACGCGAGGGGCACGCACACGGGGGGTACACACGCGGGTGTACCCCTACCGCCCGCCGCGCCGTGTGGCACACACACGGGGGGTACACACACGGGTGTACCCCTACTCCTGACGCGGAACGACCTGCACCGCGACCCGCTCGCTGGTGACGGAATTGCCCGCCTCGTCCACGACGACGACGTAAAAAGTGTGTACCCCGACGCTCCCCAGCGGCCAGTTGACGTTGAAAGGAGCGACGTTGCGGACGCTGAAAGGCTGCAACCCCGGCGGCGGCTCGCTCGACTTCGGCCCCGGATACTCGTAGAACTCCACCCGGGCGATGGAGTAATCGTCCACCTCGGCGTTGACGTTGACCCACTCGTCGTACCCGGCCTCGTAAGTGTCCCCGTCATACGGATGGGTCAGTTGCACCGTCGGGGAGATGTTGTCCACCGTCACCTGGATAGTCGTCTCCCGCAGCGCGGAAGAGTGGTCAACGACGCTGAGCCGCAGACTGTAGAGCCCGTCCAGCCCGGCGGTGTTCCAGAACTCCAGGATGTTGTGGTCAACCTGATTGCCGTGGTCGGGGCCGATCTGAATCCACTCCGTCGGGTTCAGCCCCTGGCCGAAGAGCACGCGGTAGAAGTTGAAGTCCCCGCCTTTGGCGTTGCCGGTGATGGGGACGGTGCCGCGAATGTAGGAGTAGGGGGTGGGGTAGATGATGGCGACATCGGCATCGTTGCGGGTCGGGCCGTAGATCGTGTCGTACTCCGTCGGCGGCGTGGGCGGGCGGCGGTCCTCCGGCAGACTGGCGATCCAGTCGGCGGCCTCCGGCGGATAGACCTCGTAGACCCGCTCCTCGCACAGTTCCGGCGGGGTGTAGACGGTGCAGAGTTTCCCCGTCTCGCGGTTGACGAGGAAGACCTGGTGAATGTCGCACTGCTCCGTCGGCTCCGTGCCGGGGATGAAGAGTTCGTTGACCGTCGGGCAGTAAGGCCCTGGCAGTTTGCCGGACAGGGAGCAGATCGGCATCTCGATCAGCCCATCGGGGCGCGGGAATGGAATCGGCTCCTCGTCTTGCAGCGCGTAGTCCATCACCGCGTGCCAGATGGGGGCCGCGCCGCGCGAGCCGGGCAGATTCTTCATCTCGCTGTTGTCGGAGTTGCCCACCCACACCCCGACGGCCAGTTGCGGGGTATAGCCGATCGTCCAGGCGTCGCGGAAATCGTTGGTGGTGCCGGTCTTGGCCGCGGCCGGGCGGTCGTTGGAAAGTTCCAGCGCGTTGGGACGCCCCATCGCCGCCCAGCGGGCCTGCTTGTCGGAAAGCATGCTGTTCATCAGATAGGCCAGTTGCGGGGAGAGGACGTCCACGCTCTCCGGCTGGTCGTACTCGTAGAGGACGTTGCCGTTCCGGTCTTCGACGCGCAGGATGGCGACCGGGTTGAGTTCCCGATAGCCAGGCCGCCGCTGATCCTCCGGCACCGGTGCGCCGTACATCCGCCCGCCGTTGGCGAAGACGCTGAAGGCGTAAACCATATCAATGAGATGCACCTCGCCGCCGCCCAGGGTGAGGCTCAAGCCGTAGTAATCCAGCCCCTTGTCGAGAGTGGTGATCCCCATCTTGTGGGCCGTGCGGATGACGTTGTCCACCCCGGCCAGCGACAGGGCCTCGACGGCCGGGATGTTGTAGGAGCGGGCCAGGGCCAGCCGCATGCGCTGGGGGCCGTGATACTTCCGGTCGTAGTTCTCCGGCACGTAGGGGACGCCGTTGGGCTGCTGGAACGCCTTGCGCACGTCGAGGAACATGTGGGCCACGTTGTCCCCCTGTGCCAGCAGCGTGACGTAGGTAAACGGCTTG
>JALWUZ010000178.1:5252-7256 GCA_027079895.1 Anaerolineae bacterium | reverse complement strand
GAGTGAGGGGGCATGCCTCATATCGAGGACATCACCATCAGGAACTACCGCGCTCTCCAGAACGTCACGTTCAGGGGATTGCGCCCTCTGACCGTTGTCCTGGGGCCCAACGGCTGCGGCAAATCCACTTTTTTCGACGTGTTCGGGTTCCTGGCCGACTGTCTGCAAACTAACGTGCGCAAGGCGTTGGAACCGCGCGGTCGTTTCGCCGAGGTACGCTCCCGCGAGTCCGACGGCCCGATTTCGTTCACCATCCGCTACCGCGAGTCCGATTTCGGCGTCCGCCGCCCAACCCCCATCATCACCTACCACCTGGCGATTGGGGAGCGGGACGGCCGCCCCATCGTCGTGGAGGAGTACCTCCAGTGGCGACGGGGGCAGCGGGGCAAGCCGTTCCGGTTCCTCGACCTGCGGGACGGCGAGGGCAGCGTCATCTCCGGCGAATCCCCGGAGGAGACGGACAAGCGCAATCCGGTCAAGATGGACAGCCCCGACATCCTGGCGATCAAGGCCCTGGGGCAATTGTCGGACAACCCGCGCGTCGCCAGCCTGCGCCGGTTCATCGAGGGATGGTTCCTCTCTTACTTCATCCCCGACCAGGCCCGGCAGGTGCCGGAGGCCGGCGGGGCGGAGCATCTTTCCCGCACCGGCGAAAATCTGCCCAACGTGGTGGAGTACCTGAGTGAACAGCACCCTGACATTTTGAGAGAGATTCTGCGCAAGGTGGCGGAGCGCATCCCCGGCCTGGAGACCGTGCAGGCCGACCGCACGATAGACAACCGCCTGGTGTTACGTTTCAAGGACGGCCCTTTCCGCGACCCGTTCCTGGCCCGGTACGTCTCCGACGGCACCATCAAGATGTTTGCCTATCTCATCCTGCTCAACGACCCGCAGCCGCCGCCTTTGCTGTGCATCGAGGAGCCGGAGAACGGGTTGTATACCAAACTGTTGCCCATTCTGGCAGAGGAGTTTCGCGCCCACGCGGAAGGGGAGGGGGGACGGCCCGGCACCCAAGTTTTCGTCTCCTCTCACTCGCCCCATTTCGTGGACGCCGCCCGCCCGGAGGAGTTGTGGGTTATGAAACGCACGCCGGACGGGTACGTGGCCGTCGAGCGGGCCGACCGCATCGAGGGTATCCGCGAGTTCTACGAGACCGGCGCCCGGCTCGGCGGCCTGTGGTACGAGGATTTCCTGACATGAAACCTAAAGTCTACATCACGCGCCGCATACCGGAGCCCGGCCTGGCCCTGCTCCGCGAGCACTGTCACATCCGTATGTGGGAGGGCGACCTCCCCGCTCCCAGGGAGACCATCTTACGGGAGGTGGCCGACTGCGACGGCCTGCTCTGCCTCCTCAGCGACCCCATTGACGCCGCGGTCATCGCCGCCGGGGAGCACCTGCGCGTCATCAGCCAGTACGCCGTCGGCGTGGACAACATCGCCCTCGACGCCGCCGCTGCCCGCCGCATACCCGTCGGGCACACCCCCGGCGTCCTGACCGACGCCACCGCCGACCTGGCCTTCTCCCTGCTGATGGCCGCCGCCCGCCGTCTCCCGGAGGGGCTGGAAAAGGTGCGGGCCGGCCGCTGGCACACCTGGGAACCACTCGGCCTCCTCGGCCGGGACGTGTGGGGGGCGACGTTGGGCATCGTCGGCCTGGGGCGCATCGGGACCGCCGTCGCCCGCCGCGCACGGGGTTTCCAAATGCGCGTCGTCTACCACAGCCGCGCCCGCAAGCCGGAACTGGAGGCCGAACTGGGCTTGGAGTATCTTCCACTCGACGACCTGCTCTCTCAGGTGGATTACCTGAGCCTCCATTGCCCCCTCACGCCGGAGACCCACCACCTCATCGGGGAGCGGGAACTGCGGTTGATGAAGCCGACCGCCATCCTCATCAACACCGCACGCGGGGCCGTCGTCGAGACCGACGCCCTGGTGCGGGCGTTGCGGGAGGGTTGGATCGGCGGGGCCGGGCTCGACGTGACCGACCCGGAGCCCCTCCCGC
>JALWUZ010000178.1:0-5242 GCA_027079895.1 Anaerolineae bacterium | reverse complement strand
GTACTGCCTCACATCGGCAGTGCGACTGTCTCCACGCGGGAGCGGATGGCGGTGATGGCCGCCGAAAACTTACTGGCCGGGCTGCGCGGCGAGCGTCTGCCCTACTGTGTCAACCCGGAGGTGTACCGGTGAGTAAAAAAGACCAGCAACGACAGGTCGCCGAACTAGTCAGCCGCTTCGCCGAGGGCGTCACCAGCGGCGACATGGACATGAACGAGGGAGAAGCCATCATCGGAGCCTTGCACGACCTGGCCGACGAGGCCGAGCACTACGTCGTCAACCTGCTTTCGTCACCGGATGAGGACACCCGATCCGTCGCCCTCATCCTGATGCGGGAACTGGGCACCCGGTCCGGCGTCCGCCCGCTCCGGCGTATGCTCCGCAGCAAGGAGTACAGCGACCAGGAGAAACTGATGATCATCCAGACGTTGGAGGTGCTCGGTTCTCCTGTGGATGAGGCCACCTTCCGCCGCGCGATCTCCGACCCAGAGGCGTTGATTCAGGAGTCGCTGGAGCAGATGCTGGGGCTCATCCAGCAGCCGGAGCACGTCGAGGAGTTCCTGGAAGTCACCGAGGAGGCCCCGCCGGATGTCACGGAGACCTACGTCCACGACATCCTCGCCCCGCTGGAAGACCCCCGTCTGACTTTGCTGCTGGCCGCGATGCTCTACCACCGCGACGACCACGTCATCCTGGCCGCCATTGACAGTCTGGAACGGCTGCGGGACACCTCCGTCATCCCCATCCTGGAGGAGCGCGGCCAGTACGACCCCTCCCAACTGGTGCGGCACGCCGCCGAGAACGCCGCCCTGCGCCTGCGGGTGCGCGTCGGCGAGCCGGAGGAGGGGCTGCCCGATTGGATGCCGGTCTCGTCGCTCCCGGTTTCGGCCTGCTTGATCTGCACCATTGACGGCGGCGGCGGACAGGTGCTCTTCGTCGTCCGGGAGCGTCCCGATGGCGACCTCCAGGTCGTGGACTACCTTTTCAACGACCGGGAGGGGATCAAGGAGTGCTTCAGCGCGATCGTCAGCGAGGAGGAGTTCCGCGATATGCTCGCGGCCTTCGACGGGACGACTTTCGTTGACCTGCGCCTGGAACGGGCCCGCGCCGAGGTGGAGCGGGCCGTCCAGACCGCCCTGCGTGCCCGTCGCCGTCTGCCGCCCCCCTTCCTCGCCTGGCGCGGCTGGGTCGAGGGGGAGGACGAGCGGGAGGTGGAGGAGTTCCCTATGCCGGAGTTGCCCGCCTCCTACTGGGACGATTTCCTGGACGAGAGCACCGATTTGCTCGACCTGGAGGAGTTCGACTACTGGTTTTTCAACCCGGACGAGATCCCCGCTTTCGCCTCCCGCTTCAACCGGCTCATCCGCCGTCGCCGGGCCGAACCGGGCCATCCGGCCCTCGAAACCCTGATTGACGAGGCTCTCGACGCCCTGTTCGACGACCGGCGGCGTCGCCTGTACGCCGCCCGTCTGCGGCGGCAGGGCTGGCTTCTGGCGCAGATCTACGATGATGTAAGCATCCCGCTCTACGCCCAGACCGCCGCCGAAGCGATCGAGGAGGGCATCATCCGCGACCATCCGCTCCTGCGGGCGATTATGTACCGCAGTCTGCTCAACGCCGCCGGGCTGTACAATCCATAGCCGCCCCGGACAGGAGAGCGCGATGCTGACCCGTTTGAAAGTCTCCGGCTTCAAGAACCTCGTCGCAGTGGACGTGCGCTTCGGGCCGTTCACCTGCGTTGCCGGAGCGAATGCCGTCGGCAAGTCCAACCTGTTCGACGCCATCCAGTTTTTGAGTGCGTTGGCGAACCGTCCGCTCGTGGAGGCCGCGCTTGCGGTGCGGGGGGGCGAGGAGGGCCGGACGCCCGCCATACGCAGCCTCTTCCACCGGATAGGCGACGAGTACGCCGACCGGATGACTCTAGAGGCGGAGATGATCATCCCCGGCACGGGGGTGGACGACCTGGGGCAGAGGGCGGAGGCGACGATCACCTTCCTTCGCTACACGCTGGTGCTGGCCTACCGCGGTAACGGGCGACCGTCGCCCCTGGGCTCGCTCGAACTCGTCCGCGAGGAACTCCGGCACATCAGGCTGCGGGAGGCAGGGGAACACCTCCGTTTCCCGCACGGGGTGGATTCCTGGCGTCGCTCTGTCGTGCGGGGCAGGAGGACGGCTCCGTTCATCTCGACCGACCTCGAGGCGGGGACGGTGCGGTTGCACCAGGACGGCAACAGCGGGCGGCCCAAGTCCTTCCGGGCGGCGAGCCTGCCGCGGACGGTGCTCTCCACCGTCAACACCGCCGAAAATCCTACGGTTCTCCTGGCACGGCGGGAGATGCAATCCTGGCGGCTGCTCCAACTGGAGCCGCCCGCGTTGCGCGAGCCGGACCATTTCACCGCGCCGCCGGATATCGGCAGCGACGGCTCCCACCTGGCCGCGACCCTGTATCACCTGGCGCACTCCGCGGTCGGACACTCCCCCGACTGGGTGTATGACCAGGTGGCCGCCCGGCTGTCGGAACTGATTGACGATGTGTACGCCGTCCGTGTTGACCGAGACGAGCGGCGCGAACTGCTGACGTTGGAGATAACCGACCGGGACGGCACCCGTCACCCGGCCCGTTCCCTCTCCGACGGGACGCTGCGCTTCCTGGCCCTGGCCGTCCTGGAACTGAGCCCTCAGAATGGCCTCATCTGCCTGGAAGAGCCGGAGAACGGCATCCATCCGGTTCGCATCCCGGCGATGTTGCGCCTGTTGCAAGACCTCGCCGCTGACGTGGAGCGGCCACCCGGCCCCGACAATCCCTTGCGGCAGGTCATCGTCAACACTCACTCGCCGGCCGTCGTGGCCCAGGTGCCTGACGATAGTCTGCTGGTCGCCACGTTGCAGGAGTACGTCCGCGCCGGCCGCCGTTTCAAGGGCGTGCGCTTTGGCTGGCTGCCGGGGACCTGGCGTCAGGACGCCGACCCGCACACTCCGCCCATCCCCAAGGGGAAACTGCTGGGCTATCTGAACCCTGTCAGGTCGGACATCGGCGACGATACGGCGCGGCGGGTCGTGGATCGGGACGACGTGCGGGCGATGCTCCCCTATCCCTCCGGCGAGTCGCAACGGCGATGAGGACTCTGCGTTATACCCTGGTGACTAACGGCAGTTCGGATACCGTCCTCCTGCCGATACTGACTTGGCTATTGCTCGAACAGGGGGTATCACGGCCCATCGAGCCAACCTGGGCCGACCTGCGCCTCCTGCGTTCCTCGAAGGGTCACAGGGACTTGGCCGACAGAATCCGCCTGAGCGTTGACCTGTACCCCGGCGATCTTCTGTTCATCCACCGCGACGCGGAGCGGGAGCCGCGCGAGAAGCGTGTGGCCGAGATAGAGGAGGCAGTCGAGGCGGTTGCCGCCGAGCGTGACCTTCCCCCGCACGTGTGCGTCGTGCCGGTGCGGATGCAAGAGGCCTGGCTGTTGTTCGACGAGGCGGCCATCAGGCATGCCGCCGGCAACCGTTCGGGCCGCCAGCCGGTGAACCTCCCGCCGTTGCGCCAGATCGAGCGGCTCCCCGACCCCAAATCTATCCTGCACGCGGCTTTGAGACAGGCCAGCGGGCTCCACGGACGGCGACTCAAGCGATTTCCTGTCCGCCAGCGGGCGCGTCGGGTGGCGGAACTCGTGGATGATTTCTCGCCTTTGCGGGCGTTGTCGGCCTTCAACGCCCTGGAAAGCGATCTCGCCGCCGTCTTGCGCCGGTATCCGGCACTGTGCCAAGCATAGCCGCCGCCGGAGAGCGCGATGCTGACTCGTTGTCGAGACGGATTATCGTAGGAGGGAATGGATGAAGGATGAGAAGTTGAAGCCGGTGCATCCCGGAGAGGTGCTGCTAGAGGAGTTCCTCAAGCCGATGGGGTTGAGTCAGCATCGTTTGGCTTTGAGTATAGGGGTATCACCGCGGAGAATCAACGAGATAGTGTTGGGGAAGCGGGGGATTACGGCTGATACCGCGCTGCGACTAGGGCGATTTTTCGGGATGTCGCCACAGTTTTGGATGGGGCTTCAGATGGACTACGAATTGGACGTTGCGGAGGACAAAATGGAGGAGCGGTTGGAGCGCGAAGTGAGACCATACGTTGCGGTGGTGGGATAGTTTTGCCGGTGCATAGACAGACCATCTAACCGCTCCACCACCCGCCTATGTTCCAGCCACGCCCCAAACAGCAAGCAGTCCTCGCCTACACCGGCGGCCGGATGGGGGTCTCCGCCGTGCCCGGCAGCGGCAAGACCCACGTCCTCTCCGCGCTGGCCGCCCGCCTGATCGTCGCCGGCCGCCTCGACGACGACCAGGAGGTGCTCATCGTCACGCTGGTCAACTCGGCGGTGGACAATTTCGCCGCGCGGGTGGCCGGATTCATCCGGGAAAGCGGCCTCCTGCCCAACATCGGCTACCGGGTGCGGACGCTGCACGGTCTGGCCCACGACATCGTGCGGGAGCGGCCCGCCCTGGTCGGCCTCTCCGACGGGTTCCAGATCGTGGACGAGCGGGAGGCCGACCAGATTCGTCAGGACGTGGTGCGGGTCTGGGTCAAGGAGCATCCCGATTTCCTCGCCGCCTATCTCGCCCCCGAACTGCTGACCAACGAGGGGAAACTGCGCCGGATACGGGAGGTGGAGTGGCCGAAATTAGTCTCCCAGATCGCCGGCGAGTTCATCCGGCAGGCCAAAGACCTGCGGCTCGCCCCGGCCGACCTGCGTCAACGGCTGGCGGCAGCGCGGACCCCGCCTCACGACCTGTTGGAGATGTGCTGCGCCATCTACGAGGACTATCAGCGGGGACTGGCCTACCGGGGCGGGGTGGACTTCGACGACCTGGTGCTGCTGGCCTACCAGGCCCTCCGGTCGGACGCCGACTACCTGGCGCGGCTGCGGCACCGCTGGCCCTTCATCCTGGAAGACGAGGCCCAGGACAGCAGTCGCTTGCAGGAGGCCATCCTGCGGCTCCTGAGCGGCCCCGACGGCAACTGGGTGCGGGTCGGCGACCCCAATCAGGCGATTTACGAGACCTTCACCACCGCCAGCCCCTACTTCCTACGCCGCTTCCTCGACGAGCCGGGCGTGCAGCGGCGGGAGTTGCCCAACTCAGGCCGCTCGACCCGCAGCATCATCGCCCTGGCGAACTACCTCATCGAGTGGACGCGCACGGCGCACCCCGTTGAGCCGTTGCGGGACGCGCTGACGCCTCCCCACAT
>JALWUZ010000177.1 GCA_027079895.1 Anaerolineae bacterium | reverse complement strand
GCTACCCGCCTGATGAAGCCGGTAAAGCCCTTCAGATGATGCATACCTTCTACAACGGCTACCGCTTCCACCAGGACGCGGAACGGGTCTACAACCCCACGCTGGTGCTCTACTTCTTCGACCGCTTTCAAACCGAGTGCAAGTACCCGCGCGACATGCTGGACTCCAACCTGGCGATGGACCGGAACAAGTTGCGCTACGCCGCCGGCCTCCCTCACGGTGGGCAACTCATCCTCGACGCCCTGAGCGAGAGCGAGCCGGTGCTGGTGGACCGCCTGTCGGACCGCTTCGGCGTGCAGGATATGCTGCTGGTGGGCGAGGAGACCGCGCTGATTGCTTCGTTACTTTACTACCTGGGGGTGCTGACGCTGGACGGGGAGGCGGTCACGGGGGAGTTGGTGCTGCGGATACCGAACCTGGTGATACGCGGGTTGTACGCGGAGCAGATTCGCGACCTGTTGCTACCGGAGCGCGGGATTCACGAGGTAGGACGCAAAGCGGCGCGGACGCTGTACGTCGAGGGGGACATCGAGCCACTGTGCGAGTTCGTGGAGGAGCGCATCTTCCCGGTCTTCAGCAATCGGGACTACCGCTGGGCGAACGAGTTGACGGTCAAGACGGCTTTCCTGAGCCTCCTGTTCAACGACATCTTGTACATTATGGATTCGGAGCCGGAGGTCGGGCGCGGATACGCCGATTTAGTGATGATCATCCGCCCCGATATGCGCCGCTTCGAGGTGCTGGACATCCTGATCGAGTTCAGGTACCTGTCCCTGGACGAGATGGGGCTGACCGGAGAGGAGGTGCGCGGGATGAGCCGCGACACGTTGCACTCTCTCACGCAAGTGGAGGAGAAACTGGCCCAGGCACGGGCGCAGTTGGGGAAGTACCGCCCACTGCTAGAAGCCAAGTACGGCGATGTTCTGCGGCTGCACACCTACGCCGTCGTCGCCCTGGGCTTCGACCGGTTGGTGTGGGAGGAGGTGTGAGATGCTCAAGTTTCCGTATGGCGTCAGCGATTTCTACCAAGTCGCCACCGAGGGATATTGGTACGTAGACCGGACGGAGTACATCCGTGCTGTGGAGGAAATAGGCAAGGTGTTGTTGTTCCTCCGTCCGCGGCGGTTTGGCAAATCGCTGTGGCTTTCGACGTTGGAGAACTACTACGACGTAGCCAGGGCGGACGAGTTCGAGCGGTTGTTCGGCCACCTCGCCATCGGACAGAACCCCACGCCGTTGCACAACAAGTACCTGATTATGCGCTGGAACTTCTCGGCGGTGGACCCGAGCGGTGATCACGAGGAGATCAAGAAATCGTTGTTCAACCACGTCAACGCCTGCATAGAGGAGATGGCCGGTCGTTACGAGGGATTGCTCGATGACATTACCGTCAATTGGGACGATGCCCTGGTCTCCTTGCGCTCTGCTTTGGCCGCCGTGCGCCGCTCACCGTACCGCCTCTACTTGCTGATAGACGAGTACGACAACTTCGCCAACGAAGTGATGACTGCCAGCACGGAGCGGTACGAGGCCCTCGTGCGCGGCGAGGGAGTGCTGAAGACCATCCTCAAGGTGGTCAAGGACGGAGCCAGCGGCCTGGGCATTGACCGCATCTTCATCACCGGAGTGTCTCCGGTGGTGATGAGCGACGTCACCTCCGGCTTCAACATCGCCGAGAACATCTATCTCCGACAGGCCTTCAGCAGTCTGTGCGGCTTCACCGAGGACGAAGTGGCCGCCACCTTGCAGGAGGTGGTCGAGACCTGCGGCTACCAACCCGATGAGGCCGAAAAAGCCCTTCAGATGATGCATACCTTCTACAACGGCTACCGCTTCCACCAGCGAGCGGAACGGGTCTACAATCCAACGCTGGTGCTCTATTTCCTCAAACGGTTTCAAGCGGAGTGCAGATACCCGCGCGATATGCTGGACGCCAACCTGGCGATGGACCGGAACAAGTTGCGCTACGCCGCCGGCTTGCCGCAGGGCGGACAGTTGATCGTGGACGCGCTGCGGGAAGATCCGCTCCCCAGCGTGCGGCAACTCTCCCAACGCTTCGGAGTGCAGGAGATGTTGTTCGCCAAGAAGGACACCTCTT
>JALWUZ010000176.1 GCA_027079895.1 Anaerolineae bacterium | reverse complement strand
AAGGTGCCGAACCGGCTGAACCCCATCAGCCAGGCTTTCAGGGTGTTCAGGGCGGCGTACAACGCTTGTCCCTCACCAGGCCGCTCGCCGATGCGCTCCCAGTACCCCGGCGACGGTATCCAGCGGTACAGTACCAGGGTGCTCTCGTCCAGCCCGGCCACGTCCGCATCGGAGTAGTGGATGGTGACGGTGACGGGCTGCTGCAACGAGAAGTTGTGGAGCATCTGTCCGTTCCGGTAGGCGTTTATGTCGAAGGCGTGGTTGCCGAACCGCAGGCCGCCGGAGACGGGCTCGGTGGGCGACGGTACCGGGGTGAAGACGATGGTAGTGACCTCCGTCACTGCCCCGGCGGGGATGTGGACTGTCGTCGTCAACCCCTGGGTGTCGGTGTAGACGATCATCCCGCCGGAGCCCGGCCCGACGGTGGTGGAAAGCGGCATCACCGGGATGATGAGCATGCGGTGTGTGGCGGTGAACCATCCGCCGCAGTTGTGCGCCACCAGTGTGATGGTGTACGTGCCGGTCGTGGGCCAGGAGTAGTTGGCCGTCCACGTCCCTTGACCGCTGTCCGGCGTCGGCGACCACTCGTATGTCACCGGCCCCAAGAGGGTGGCGTTGGACGGAGTGACGATGGCGGAGAAGTGGTAGGTCGTGCCGGTGTACCCCTTCGTCGGCCCGGAGATGGAGACGCCCCGCAGCGGGTTGGGGCAGCCGGCTGTGGTGATGACGATGGTGTGGGTGGTGGTGAACCGTCCGCCGCAGTTCTGCGCTACCAGCGTGATGGTCTGCGGCCCGGTCGTGTTCCAGGAGTAGCCGGCGTTCGCCGTCCCCTGACCGTTGTCCGGCGCGGGCATCCAGGTGTACGTCACCGGCGCGGTGGCGTCGGAGGGGGTGATGACGGCGGAGAAGGAGTAGGTCGTGCCGGTGTACCCCTCCGTCGGCCCGGTGATGGCGGCCTCCGTCAGCGGGTTGGGGCAGCCGGCCGGGGGTGACGCGAGGGCGATGTCGTGAGTGACGGTGAACCGTCCGCCGCAGTTCCACACTACCAGCGTGATGGTCTGCGTGCCGGTCATGGCCCAGGAATAGGTGGCGTTCGCCGTCCCCTGGCCGCTGTACGGCGCGGGCGTCCAGGTGTACGTCACCGGCGCGGTGGCGTCGGAGGGGGTGATGACGGCGGAGAAGGAGTAGGCCGTGCCGGTGTATCCCTTCGTCGGCCCGACGATGGCGGCTCCTATCAGCGGGTTGGGGCAGCCGGCCGGGAGCGGCACGATGGCGATGGTGTGGGTGGCGGTGACCTGTCCGCCGCAGTTCTGCACTACCAGCGTGATGGTCCGTGTGCCGGTCGTGGCCCAGGAGTAGTGGGCGGTCTGCCCGCCCTGCCCGCCGGTCGGGGTGGGCGTCCAGGTGTAGGTCACCGGCGTGGAGGCGTCGGCGGGGGTGATGACGGCGGAGAAGGAGTAGGTCGTGTTGGTGTACCCCTCCGTCGGCCCGGCGATGGCGGCCTCCGTCAGCGCGTTGCAGATGACCGTGACGACGTGGGTGTCGGTCACTGCGCCCAGGGAGTTTTCGGCCCGGACGGTGATGGTGTACCGCCCCGCCTGCGACCAGGAGTACAGCCCGCTGGAGGTGTTCTGGCCGCCGACCAGGTTGTCGCTCGACCAGGTGTATTGGGAGACGGTGGCCGTGACCGGCGAGACGGTGGTCGTGAAGACGGCGACCTGGCCGACCAGCACGGTATCGGGCCCGTAGATGGTGACGCCGGTCAGCGACACGGGCTGCCCGACCCGGATGGGGATGCGCGAGATGTTGTTGTCCAAGTAGGAGTCACCGTCACCGGCGATCAGCGCCGTGTTGGTCAAGGTGGTGCAGGGGGTGATGGTGTCCGTGATGCGGCCTATCAGGTAGAAGTAGCCATCCGTTCCCGGTGGCAGGTCGCCTATGTTCCAGACCACCTCCCCATCGGAGATGGTGGGGGTGATTGTGGAGTCAACGGAGACGCAGAGGGGAGCGCACATAGTCCCCCACCACGAGGTGTATTCCATGCCAGACGGCAGCACGTCGGTGACGAGTGTGTTGGTGGCGGTGATGTTGCCGCCGTTGTCGAAGTAGATGGAGTACAAAACCTGCTCGCCGGGGGAGTAGGAGCTGGCGTAGCCCACGTACTTATCCACCGCGGGGTCGGCAAACGGCATGAGCACGCGGGCGGAGTTGGACGCCGTGTTATCGTTGTACTCCTCCTCGATCTCGTCGCAGGTGACGAGGACGTCGTTCAGCAACGGCTGCCAGACGGCGGCCTGATCCTCGATCTTCACGGTGACGTACAAGTAGAAGTACCCGGCGGGCGGCAGTTCCACGTTCAGGGCCCACCGTGCCTGTCCGTTGACGACGGACACCGTGCCCGTGAGCGCATCGCAGTACCAGTTGCCCTGCGGTATATCCGCGTGGCACGCTATACCATCCCAGGCGGCCAGGCTGGTACTGAGCGGCAGGGTATCGGTCAGGACGATGTTGGTCGCTGTGTAGGCCCCTTGATTACTGACTCCAAGGCGGTACTGCATCCAGCCGCCGCTCGTTCCCATCTCCGTGTTTCTGTACTTGCTCACGGTCAGGTCGGGCTGCGTGAACACCTGGTAACTCGTGGATGTCTGATTGTTGGAGTAATCAGACTCGCTGTCGGAGGTCGAGATGCGAACCTGATTCACCAACCGGTCGCCGATCTGCACGCTGTCCGAGATGCGGGCTATGAGGTAAATGGAACCGGATTGGTATTCCTTCAGCGTACCCAGCGGCCACACCACCTGCCGCCCAGTGACCGTAGGAGTGATGCTGTCTTCCCCGTAGCCGAACCAGGAAACGTAAGATGCGTCGGGCGGCAGGGTGTCGGTCAGCACCACGTCGTGAGCGGCGGCGTTGCCGGAGTTACGGAAGTAGATCCAGTAACGCAGCAGCCCGCCAGGGGCGCCGGGAATCGAGACATATTTATGCACGTAGACATCCCGTGTGGACGCGGGCGGGGCGACGAGAGTGGTAGTTTTGGTGTAGATGTTGTTGGAAGGGTCGCTGTCCGTCTCGGTGGAGGAGATGGTGACTACGTTGGAGATCTGGTCTCCAATGGAGAGGGAGTCATCGAGGCGGAGGAATAGGTAGATGTAGCCATGCTCGCCTGGCTGCAAGGTCCCGATCTCCCAACGGCCACGGTGATTGGATAGGTCGAGCGTGGCGTCGCCGTCGCACATCGGCAGATCCTGGTAGGTGGAGAGTCTGTTGATTCTCCCCTCCCATGAGACGTAGGTCGCGCTGACCGGCCAGGTGTCGCTGAGCACCAGGTTGGTGAGCGGCATGTTGCCGTCGTTGTGGAAGTAGATCTGATACTCAACCTCATTGCCGGGGCTGGGGGAGCCGGACAGGTTCTTGGTGACGCTGGCGTCCCAGACCTGGGCGACGGTGGACGTGCAAACGTCGCTGTTGTCACCGATGTCCGCGTCGGGGGCGTCGGAGGTGATGACGACGGTGTTGACCAGCGACGTTCCCAACGTTACCGTGTCGCTGACGCGCACTGTCAGGTAGATGTCTCCGTCGGCCCCGGCGTCCATCTCCGGGATGCGCCAGACCACTTGCTGCCCGGAGATCGAAGGGGTGATCAGGTGTTGCAACGGCGCGTATGAGATGTAGGAGTCGTCGTAGTTGCCATACCACGAAACGTAGGCGACGCCCGTCGGCAACGTGTCGGTGATGAGCACGTTCTTGGCGCGGGCGTTGCCATCGTTCTCGAACGAGATGTGGAAGGTCGTCTCGCCGCCCGGTAAGGCGGGCAGATCCGCTTCCTGTTTGCTGATGAACAGATCTCGCACCGGTGCTATGGCGGTGGCGCGGTGTTGAACCTCGTTGTCGTCTGGATTGGCGTCCGTTTCGGTGAGCGAGGCGGCCGCTGTGTTGGTCAGCGCGGTGCCGGGGGTGACGCCCTCGTCCACCAGGACGTAGAGGTAGATGTGGGCGTATTGACCGGCCTTCAACTCCCCGATGTGCCAGACCAGTTGTCCATCCTGGATATCGGGAGCGGGCAGGAGCCGCTCTGGGTTGTAGAGCAGGCCGGTCCAGGAGGCGAGCGTGACACTGGCCGGCAGGGTGTCGGTCAGGATCACTCCGGTGGCGGTGAAGTTGCCCTGGTTGCTTAACTCCACCCGATACCGCGCTTGCTCGCCCGGCACCAGGTCTGAGTCCAGCCCCTTAGAGACCAGGATGTCACGGGTGGGCGGGGAGACTGTTGTCACCACCGTGTCGGCGTTGTCCCGCTCGTCCAGGTCGGTATCGCTGCTGCCGACGCTGATGGTGTTGGTCAGCAGATCGCCGACGTTCAGCGCGTCGTCCAGGTGGATGGTGACGTAGAGGTATTTCCAGACTCCCGCCGCGAGGGTGCCGATAGGCCATATCAGTTTGCCGTCGGCGGTCTCGGTGACGGTGGAGGCTCCCCCGGACCAGGAGACCAGGGTGACGCTCGGCGGCAAGGTGTCTGTGAGCAAGATGTTGTGGGCCGCAGCGGTGCCGTTGTTGCCCAGGATGATTCTGTACTCCATGTTCCCGCCGGGCGCACCGGGTTCCCCGAAGAGCGATTTGTTCACCGCCAGGTCCACGGTCGGGTAGTAGACGGTGAGGGTGTGGGTGAAGACGTTGTCGCCGGGGTCGCTGTCTTCGACCGGGGAGGAGATGGCGGCGTGGTTGCACAGTACATCCCGCACGGCGGCGGTGTCGCTGATATGCACCGTGACGTAGATATAACCGTGGTCCCCCGTCCCGACATCTCCCAGCGGCCAGATAATCTGCCCGTTGGCGATGGTGGGGACGATGTTGGCGTCGAGGTCGTAAAAGCCGGGGGTGTACATAGACCCAGACCACGAGACATAGGACACTCCCGCCGGTAGGGTGTCGGTCAGGAGCACATCGTGGGCATCGGCCTTGCCCGTGTTGTGGAAGGATAACCGGTACTCGATGTTGCTGCCGGCGATGGGCACTGCACCCCAGGAGTGCAGGGATTTGGACACGTCTAGATCCAAAGTGGGGGCCATGACGGTGGTCGTCAGCGTATCGGCGTTGTTGGGTGTGGTGTCCGGGTCGCTGGTGGTGATGACGGCGGTGTTGGTCAGGAGCGCGCCGGGAGAGACGGAGTCGTCAATCTGTACCGTGAGGTAGATGTAGCCGTAACTGCCAGCGCCCAGGTTCCCCAACGGCCAGACGATTTGCCCGTTGGCGATGGTGGGGACGATGTTAGCGTCGAGGTCGTAGTTGGGGTTGTACATATCCCCCGACCACGAGGCGTAGGTCACGCTCGGCGGCAGGGTGTCGGTCAGCACCACGTCGTGGGCGGTGGCGTTGCCGTTGTTAGTGAAGTACAACTGGTACTCGATCTGCGCGCCCGGTATGGGGGTGCCAGAGTTCAGGGATTTGGTGACCTGGAGGTCGCGCGTGGGATTGGCGATTGTGTCGTAACGGGTGGTGGTGTTGTTGGTGGAGTTGGTATCCGGGTCGCTGGTGGTGATGACGGCAGTGTTGGTCAGGATCCCGCCGACCGGGGCGGTGTCGGTGATCTGCACTGTGAGGTAGATGGAGTCGCTCGTCCCGGCCGGCACATCCCCCAGATGCCAGACGATCTGTCCGTTGGCGACGGTGGGAGTGACCTGGCCGCTACCGTATCCCGACCACGAGACGTAGGTCGCGCTCGGTGACAGGGTGTCGGTCAGCACTACGTCGTGAGCGGTGGCGTTGCCGTTATTTTGGAGCCACAGCCGATACTGGATTGTCTCGCCGGGCAGCGCGGTATTGTACAGATACTTGGCGATCTGGACGTCGCGGGTGGGGGTGACGATGGTGCTGGCGAGTGTATCGCTCTCATCGCCGGGGCTGGTTTCCTGGTCGCTGGTGGTGACGACGATGGTGTTGGTCAGAACCCCGCCGACCGGGGCGGTGTCGGTGACCTGCACCGTGAGGTAGATGTAGCCGCGTCCGCCGGCGATCAGGTTCCCCAACGGCCAGACGATCTGCCCGTTGGCGATGGTGGGGACGATGTTGGCGTCGAGGTCGTAATAACTGGGGTTGTACGAGTGTCCGTACCACGAGACGTAGGTCACGCTCGGCGGCAGGGTGTCGGTCAGCACCACGTCGTGGGCTGTGACGTTGCCGTTGTTCTTGACCCACAACTTATACTCGACCTGTGCGCCCGTTATCGGCTCGTTGCTGTACAGGGACAGGGATTTGGTGACCTGGAGGTCGCGGGTGGGGGTGATGACGGAGTCGCTCCGTGTGGCGATGTTGTCGCCGGGGTTCGCCTCCTGGTCGCTGGTGGTGATGACGGCGGTGTTGGTCAGGATTCCGGTGGGCGGGGCGGTGTCGGTGATCCGCACCGTGAGGTAGATGTAGCCGTGGCCGCCGGCAAGTATGTCCCCCAACGGCCAGACGATCTGTCCGTTGGCGATGGTGGGGACGATGTTGGCGTCGAGGTCGTAATAGCCGGGGTTGTACATGTACCCAGACCACGAGACGTAGGTCACACTCGGCGGCAGGGTATCGGTCAGCACTACGTCGTGGGCGGTGTAGTTGCCGTTGTTCTCGAACTGCAACAGGTACTCGATCTGTGTGCCCGGTATCGGGGTGCCGCCATTCAGGGACTTGGTGACCTGGAGGTCGCGGGTGGGGGTGACGATGGTGTCGCTGCGCGTGTTGTGGTTGTCGGCGGGATTGACGTCTGGGTCGCTGGTGGTGACGACGACGGTGTTGGTCAGGATTCCACCCACCACAGCCGTGTCGTTGACCCGCACGCGCACGCTTCCGATCACTATCTCGGAGGGGTTGAGCGGTACTTGCCGCTCCCAAACGACCTGCCCGCCGGTGGTGATGGCGGTGGTGAAGCCGGTGGGGGGCGTGTCGGAGACGTAGGTCACGCTCATCGGCAGGGTGTCGGTGATGCGCACGTCACGGGCAGCCGCGTTCCCATAGTTTTTGACGGTGATCTGGTATTCCACCTCATAGCCCGGCGCGGGAGGGTCGCTCAGAGTATGGTCTGTAATGTCCAGGTCGCTCTCCGCGGTGCAGTCGCTGGCGGTCGCAGCGGATGGGCCCTTGGGTGGGCCTTGTTCCGGTTCCTCTTCCTCAAGCGGTTGTTCCTGGCTCTCCCGCTCCGGGTCCGGCGGAAGGACGGGGATGTAACGCGGGTCGGCGGGTTGCTCCGGTTCCTCCATCTCCTCCGGCGGCGGGGTGGGGAAGGGTTGCTCCCAGCC
>JALWUZ010000175.1 GCA_027079895.1 Anaerolineae bacterium | reverse complement strand
ATTGTATCCGATTTCGCCGGTTGGCTCAAATCCATTATGGGCACGCCCAGCCCCCTTTTTCGACCGCTTTACGAAGCCCAGAGCCGATTTCGGCTGCCTGTATGTCCCCAATATGATACGCTCGCCTCTCCAAGACTCCGGCAGTGTCTATGCCACCCTTGATTTCTATGGCGGCCGTGACCTGTCCTTCTCGGTCGTAGAAGGCGATGTCGGGCTCACTGCCGTACTTGACCGTGCGTCCGTCGGTGAGCACTCCTGTCGAGCCGCCGTCCCGTTCCTCAATCATCAGGGCTTTCTCCCGCAGCCGACGTTTTATGGAGCCTTTGATGAGTTCCTCGGCCGCGTCTCCCTTCTTGTTCTGCCATGAACCTTGAGCCGTGGAACCGGCGGTCATTCCTCTCCACAGGTCAAATTCGCGTGGATCTATCGTCTCGTCGGTCTCTATGAGGCGGCTGATCAACTCGTTGAACCGGTGAGCGATGGCCGCTGCCCGCTCCTCGTCGAGTGGCTTGCGACTGGTACCGACCTCGAACCGCTCGATAGGTTGCCCGATGTTGTGCATAGACTTGAGAGAGACCATTGCCAGTCCCCGGTAATATCCCACCGACCGGATGATAGTCCGCAGCACGTTGGGATGGGCGAACACTCTGACCGGCTTGATGCCCTGGTGGATCACTTTGTTCCAGGCCCTCTCCGAAATACCGAGAGTGTCGAGATCCCAGGAAAGTTCCTCGCCGCGCACCTGCTCGATGGCGTAGGCGATCTCTAGAAGGCCATACTCGTGCAGTTTTTGGTGAAAGAACTCGCTTTTCGCCACCTGGTCTAGCAGCCAGGTCTTCCGCTTGTCCGATGTCTCGTCGGGCATTTTCTCCTCCTATGGCTTTCGCCAGACGGTGATGCTCTTCCGCAAGGGTTCTCTTCCGAAGCGGCCCATCTGTTGGCTGCTGTTTCCCTTCCGCTGAGGGAGCACGTACACCTTGAGCGGCTCGAATCCCAGGCTGTGCGCCAACGCGGTGCTGAGCAAATCCACCGGAATGACCTCTCCCCCGTAGCGCACGTTGTCGTTCACGATGCCCACATAGGCCCCAGGGCGGCAGGTGCGGAGCAGTTCGGCGAAGATGAAGGCCAATTCGACGAAGTATTGCTCCACCATCCGCAATACCCCCTTGTTGTTGATCTCTCCTCGTTCCCAACGTGTGCGCAAGGCGGCGTTCACCTCGGCGAGAGCGGCGTTGGAACGTATCACGTCGAGGATAGACGCGAAGTCCTCGGCCCGGCCCAGGCGGGCGTAGTGCTCCCGCAGCCGCTCCAACTTGGGGCGATTTTCGACGGTGCAGGATAACTGGCTCTGCCGCAGGGCGAAAATCCCCTCCCCGACGCCCAGGTAGGCCAGTTCCAGGGCGTAGGTGCGGGTATAGTCGTAGCGGTTGCAGTACGGAGGAGAGGTGATGACCGCCGCGAATTGTCCGGGCTCCAGGGTGGGGAGGGCGAACAGGGCACTGTCTTTGATGAGGCGTTGGCGGCTGGCGGGCAGGGGGTGGCGTTGCAACCGCTCGATGTCCGCCAGGACGACGGAGAGGGCGCGGACGAGGGCCTCCCGGACGGTCGGCAGGGGGCCCTTGTCCACTTTTTTGAAAGGCTTTTTCCCCTGGGAGATGCGAATGGCGTTCCGCTCCTGGATCTTTCGAGAGCGATAATCCCAGCGCAGGTATTGGCCGTCCTTGCGGGTGTAACTGACTTCCTCCAGGATGCTCACGAGCACCAGTCGCAAGAGAGTCCGGGCCCGGTCGCTGATGTCCAGGTTGGAGAGCCACTCGGTGTAGAACATCAGGTCGTTCTCCGTGCGCTCCGGGAAGGCGGACCGGGTGATGGTGATGTGTGGGAAAGGACGCGCGGCCGGGCCGGGTTCGGAGGTCTGCAAGGCGGAGAGGACGGCTCGCAGTTCCCGCAGGTCGTACTCTCCTACCAGCGATTTGGCCTCCCAAGCCAGGTGGCACACCGGCAGAATCTCGATGCCGACGGCGTCGAGCCCCCGGGTTTTGGCGACCAAGAGAGTGGTCGCCGAGCCGGCGAAGGGGTCGAGCACGACGTCGCCGGGACGG
>JALWUZ010000174.1 GCA_027079895.1 Anaerolineae bacterium | reverse complement strand
CTGCGGTTCGACAAGGACGACCTGGTCGCAGCGGCGGATCTGTTCGAGGAGCACACTTACCCCACCGACCGCGCTTTCTTCGGCAGTGAGTGGTCCCCCGGCGTGGACAACGACCCCCATCTGAGCATTCTCCACGCGAAGGGGCTGGGGAGCACCGTCGCCGGATACTACTCCAGCGCGGACGAGTTCGTCTCCGCCGTGCGGGAGGACTCCAACGAGATGGAGATGTTCTACATCAACCTCGGCGGCGGCACCCGCATCAACGACGATTTCTACAACGGCGTCCTGGCCCACGAGTTCCAGCACATGATTCACTGGTACAACGACCGGAACGAGGAGACTTGGCTCAACGAGGGGTTCTCCGAGTTGGCCTCCTACCTCAACGGCTTCGACCCCGGCGGCTCCGACTGGTCTTTCTCCGTGGCACCGGATACGCAACTCAACTCCTGGCCGGAAGGGCCGGGGGCGGCGGGGGCCAATTACGGCGCGGGCTACCTGTTCACCTCCTACTTCCTCGACCGGTTCGGCTCCGAGGCGACTAAGGCCCTGGTCGCCCACCCGGAAAACTCCTTCGCCAGCGTGGACGCCGTCCTGGAGGAGTTGGGGGCGGGCATCAATCACGAGGACTTGTTCGCCGACTGGATCATCGCCAATCTGCTGGACGATCCCTCCATCGGCGACGGGCGGTACGGTTATCGCGACATTGACCCGCCCTCGTTCGACATTGACGTCTCCTACGACTCCGGCGACTATCCGGTCTCCACGAGCAGCACCGTCCACCAGTACGGGACCGATTACATCGAACTGAACGGCGACCGCCCGTTGACGTTCCGTTTCACCGGCTCGGCCCAAATCGGGCTGGTGAACACGTCGGCGCACAGCGGGCGGTACTTCTGGTGGTCGAACCGGGGCGACGACTCCGATATGAGCCTGACGCGCTCCTTCGACCTCTCCGGCGTGAACGCGGCCACCCTCGATTTCTGGACGTGGTATGACCTGGAGGAGGACTGGGATTACGCTTACGTGGAGATCAGCACGGACGGCGGGCAGACTTGGGAGATGCTCACCACGCCGTCCGGCACGCCGACCAATCCCAACGGCAACTCCTTCGGCTGGGGGTACACCGGGGCCAGCGGCGGCGGCCCAGAGTGGATCGAGGAGCAGGTTGACTTGACCCCCTACGTCGGCCAGGAGGTTCTCATCCGCTTCGAGTACATCACCGACGACGCCATCAACCGGCCTGGCTTCGTCCTGGACGACGTCTCCATCCCCGAAATCGGCGACAGCAGCGATTTCGAGGCGGACGGCGGGGGCTGGGAGCCGGCGGGGTTCATCCGGCACGCCAACGTCCTGCCGCAGCGGTGGCTGGTGCAGATGGTCGTCTTCGGCGACGAGACGACGGTGCAGCGGTTGGAACTGAACGACGACCAGACCGGCGAGTGGACTGTCCCGCTGGGGGACGAGGCCGACCGGGCGATCATCACCGTCTCCGGCCTGGCGCCGGTGACGACGGAGATGGGGTCTTACAGTTACGAGATCGAGTGATGCCGCTTGCGTTGCTCAAGCAGGTGGAGCGCACTATCGAGCGGTACCGGCTCCTGCTCCCCGGAGAGGCGGTCGTCGTCGGCGTCTCCGGGGGGCCGGATTCGCTCTCTCTGCTGCACGTCCTGGTGCGGCTGCGGGAGCGGTACCGCTGGCGTGTCCACGTCGCCCATCTCAATCACGGTGCGCGGGGGGCGGAGTCCGACGCCGATGCCGCGTTCGTGTCCGCGCTGGCGGACGAGTGGGGGGTGCCGGTCACGGTCGAGCGGCGGGATGTGCCCGCGCTGGCGCGGAAGCACCATCTGGCCTTCGAGGAGGCCGCCCGCCGGGTGCGGTACGCCTTCCTGGCGCGGGTCGCCGGAGAGGTGGGGGCGGCTAAGATTGCCGTCGGCCACAACCGGGACGACCAGGCGGAGACGGTGCTGATGCATTTTCTCAGGGGGGCGGGGCCGGCCGGGCTGCGCGGGATGCTCCCCCTCACCCCCATCGGCGACTACCGGCTGCTGGAAGGGCTGGAGCCGACGGGGGACGCGCTCCCTCCGGTCGCCATCGTCCGCCCGCTG
>JALWUZ010000173.1 GCA_027079895.1 Anaerolineae bacterium | reverse complement strand
AGGTTGCCGACGATGATGATCTTATGATACATTGCCAGGCCTCCTTCCAAACTGGTGAACTCGATGGGCGTATCTTACCCCGAAACGCCCATAAAGTCAACGCACTCATCCTCCCGAAAGGGGTGGGCGATGGCAGTGCCAGCGCTACCCTCCCGGCCCTCACCACACCTTCCAGGGTGCGCTCTCGTGCCACAGGGCGTCCAGTTCCAACGCCTCCTTGAAGGTGTCCATCGAACGCCAGAAGCCGGTGTGCCGGTACATCATCAACTGCCCCTCCGCCGCCAGCAGGGGGAAGACATCCCGCTCCAGATGTACCCCGTCCCCTCCGGCCAGGTAGTCCAGCACCCCCCGCTCGAACACCATAAAGCCGGCGTTGATCCAGTGCGCCAGAAGCGGCTTCTGCTCGAATCCCAGGATACGCCCCTCGTCGTCCACCTGGAGGATGCCGTACTGCGACCGGGGATGTACGCCGGTGATAGTCGCCAGCCGCCCGTGCCGCCGGTGGAACGTCAGCAGTGCGTCAATGTCCACGTTCCCCACCCCGTCCCCGTAGGTGACGAAGAAGGTGTCGGCCTCGATGTACCGCGCCAGGCGGTAGATTCGCGCCCCTTTCTCCACCTCCGGCGGGCCGGTGTCCACCAGCGTGACCTCCCAGTCCTCCGTCTGCCCGTCGGAGTGGTAGGTGATCTCCCCCGTGCGCCCCAGGCGGACGGTGAAATCGCGGCTCATCGGCTCGTATTCGAGGAAGTACCGCTTGATGGCCTCCGCCTGGTATCCCAGGGCGAGGAGGAAACGGCTGTGGCCGTAGGCGGCGTAGATTTTCATCACGTGCCAGAGGATTGGCCGCCCCCCCAGTTCGACCAGTTCCTTCTTGACCGGTGTCCCGCTCTGCATGCGCGTCCCCTGCCCGCCGCAGAGGATGACGACGGGGAGCGCGGAGTCACTGTCACTCATCGGGAGACACCTCCCCGCGATAGGCCAACTCCCAGCCGTTGTAGACCAGGACGATGGACTTCAGCGTCACCCGGTCGCGGAGCGCGGCCAGCCGCCCGTCGTCGGCGTAGCGGCGCAACTGAGATTCCGCCTCCCGCACCGCCCGCGCCAGTCGCTCCGGGGTGAACTTACGGCGTGGGATGTACTTCAGTTCGACCAGGTAGCCGTACCCCACGTCGGGGTAACGGGCGAGGAACGGTTCCAGGTAGATGTCGGCGAAGCCGCCGCCCAGTTCCCTCTCCGACCAGGTGAGGAAGAAGTCGGTGATGTTGAGGTAGGCCAGCAGGAAGCCCTGGATGACCTTCTCGCCGGCGAGGTAATCGCGTACCGCAGTCTGCCGATGCACCTCGGCGGCCAGGAAGTCGAAGACCGGCTCCCACGCGCCGTGATAGGCCATCTCCCGCACCAGGCCGCCGAATCGGAACAGGTCCACCCGGAACACTCCCCCGTCGTAGAGCCCCTCTCGGATGTAGCCGTACAGCAACCGGCGCACCGTGAGGTTGGGCACGCGCAGTACCGGCACTCCGTCCCGCAGCCCGTCGAAACTGAGCAGCCCGAAGTAGAACAGGAGAGAGATGAAATTCTGCCGGTCCAGCAGCCGTCCCAGCGGGAAGGTGAGCCTGACCTCCCCGACCGTTTCCCCATCCTCCACGACCTGACGGAGCAGGCTGAAGTTGCCGTTCAACTGCCGATCCACCAACACCAGGTGGCGCAGTTTGTCGTAGTCAATGCGGACGTTCTCGTCCACCAGACGGGGCGGCAGCGAGTCCCGCTCCAGGGCGTTCAGCAGGAAGTGGAGCACCATGTCGGAGTTGAAGACGTGCTCCTGGGCCTCGTCCGCGAAGCGGTACCCGTCGTACCATGCCCGCATGGTCTCCAGGCAGTAATCCACGTCCAGGCGCAGGAGGCCGACCGCGCGGTAGTAAGCCAGAATCTCGGCGACCTCCTGCTCTTGGAATCCCAGGAGGCCGTTGAACTGACCGGTGAGGCTGATGTTCGTGCCGATGTTGAAGCCGCTGGTCACGTCGTCCATCGTGACCGGCGAGACGCCGGTGATGAACATCCGGGCCAGCCCGCCCATTATGCCGGTGGTGGCCCCCTTGAGGATGTTG
>JALWUZ010000172.1 GCA_027079895.1 Anaerolineae bacterium | reverse complement strand
GCGACTCGACGGACATCCCCCGCGCCTGCCGCATGTGCTCGAAAGCCTGCCGGTACAGGTCGGCGGCGGTCTCCCATTCGTGGGTGAACTCGGCGATGCGGGCGGCCTGTTCCAACGCCATCGCCGCCAGTTCCCACTTCCCCTCTGCGGTGTACTGGGCCGCCGTCTCCTGCAAGTCGGCGGGGCGTTGCTTGGGCAAGCGGGGCTGCTCATCCTTCATCACCCGTTCGAGGGTCGGGAGCAGGAGATCGTACCAGTTCGACTTGGGCAGGTACTCGTAGAAATCCAGTTGCGCCGCGCGGGCCTCAGTCTCCAGGGAAGCGTAGCCAGTGAAGATGACGACCCGTAGGTCGGGCTGCAACTGGCGCAGCACTGAGGCTATCTGGAAGCCGTCCATCTCCGGCATTTTCATGTCCAGGAGCGCGACGTCGCAGCCGGTTTCCCGAAGATGCTCGACGGCCTCTCGTGCGCTGCTGGCCGTCAGCACTTCGTACTCGGCATCCTTCAGGTAACTCTCCAGGCTCTCGAGGGCGAGCAGATCGTCGTCCATTACCAAGATTTTTCCAGACATGTTCTCCTCCTGATGATGTTCGGTTCAACTGGTTGGAACGGGCCGGTGCCGGGGCCGGTGCGAGACCGGGGCCGGTGTAAAACCGGCCCCTACCGGCTGGTTCGGCGGCGACGTAGGGGAAACCCTTGCGGTTTCCCGACCGACCGGCGGGCCGGTGCCAGGCCGGGGACAGTGTAAAACCGGCCCCTACGTGTCGTTGCGGAGCGGCAGCCACACGGTGACGGTGGTTCCCTTCCCCTCCGCGCTGCTCACCGCGATGGTGCCGCCGTGATTCTCGATGTTCCTCCGGGCGACGTAAAGCCCCAGGCCGCTCCCTTTCTGGCCGCTCTTCCAGTTCGAGTAGCCGATGCGGAAGATCTTCCCCAGCACCGCCGGAGGGATACCGACGCCGGTATCCTCGACCTCGACCACCACCTGCCGGCCATCGTCGCCCTCCTCCAAGCGAGTGCGCAGGGTGAGGGTGCCGCCCTCCGGCATAGCGCGTCCGGCGTTGGTCAACAGGTTGTGGAAAGTGCGCTCCAACTGCGCCCGGCTGCCGAGGAGCAGCGGAAGGGCCTCCTCCCACTCCCGGACGACGGTCACGTTCGGGTGGCCGTAGGCAAATTCCTGCAACAGCCGTTCCAGCAGCCGGTGGAGGTTCAGTTGCTCCCAACGCCAGGTCTCGCTGCTATCGAGGGCCACGGCCACGTGTCCGAGGTCATCGGCCAGCCGCTTGATGCGGCCCAAGATTTGCTGGATGACCTCGATGGAGCGTTCTCCCTCCGGGTCGCCGGCCACCAGTTTGGAGATCGCCCGGACGCGCTGAGTGAGCACGAAGAAGGTGGTGCCGCCGATGTCGTGCCCCACCTCCCGCGCCAACATACGCAGTTCCTCCTCCGCCTGCTGCTTGCGGCGGCGAAGTTCCTGCCACTCGAAGCCCCGCTCGATACGCACCACCCACTGGTCGAGCGGCTCCGATTTGTTGACGAAATCCTTAGCCCCGCCGCGCATCGAGGCGACTACGTTCTCGTAAACCCCATACGCGCTGAGCATGATGACGTAGGTCTGGTCGAGGAGGTGCTTTTCCTGCATCCGGCTCAACACCTCCATCCCGTCCAGGCCTGGCATGTTGATGTCGAGCAGCATCACGTCGTAGGGGGTCTGTTCCAGGCGGGCGAGGGCCTCCTCCCCACCGGCGGCGGCCTCCACCCGCCAGCCCCGCGCGGCGAAAGCCGGGCCGCCGAGAAAGTCCACCACCTCTTCACGGAAGAATGGCTCATCGTCCACCACCAGAATAGTTTTCGGTTCTCTCATACGCGCCTCTCCACCGGCAGTTCGAGGGCGAAACGCAGGCCGCCGTCCTCCACCGCCCAGTCCAGCGAGCCACCGTACTGGGCCTCGATCGTCTGTCGGGCCAACGCCCACTCGAAGTGAAAGGGCGAAAGCCGCTCCGGTGCGCCCGCCGTGTCCTCCAGGATGGCGGTCACGTGCTCCAGGTTGGCCGCCTGGGGGATGGCGATCGTGGTACACACGCGCCGCTCATCGGGTGAAAGGGCGGTGCGCACCTCCAGGACGCCGCCGTCAGGGCCGAGGCTCTCCATCGCCAGGCGGATGGCGGTCGTCAGGACGCCGAACAGTTCGTTGGGCTCGATGAGCAGCCGGGGCAGGTCGGCGTAGCGGGTATGGATTTTCACCTTGCGCCGCTGCCGCTCCGCCGCCAGCCAGATGAGGGCCTCGCGCACCACATCGTTCCACTGGGCAGAGGTGCGGTTGAAGCCCACCCGCTGAGAGCACTTGACCAGTTCCAGCAGTTTGTCCCCCACCTCGTCCAGACTGGCGCGGATGACCTCCACCCGACGCAGGAGCGCGGCCTGGCGGTCGGCGGGCGATTTCCCCAGGTCACGGTGGAGGTTGGTCGCCGCCAGCCGGGCCACGGCCAACGGGTTGGCGGTCTCGTGGAGGATGCGCTGGGCCAGGCTGCCGAAGGAGGCGACCCGCTGCATGCGCATCGTCGTGACGCTGACATCGCTCAGCGTCTTGAGATAGCGGGCCCCCTCCAACACCCCGCCGATAGCGGTCGCCAGCAGCCGCAGATAGCCCTCGTCGTCGTCGGTGAACCAGTCCCGATGGCCGGGGCTGCTGGGGATTTTGTTGATCAGTTCCAGCACGCCCAGCACCTCCCGCCCCAGCATCAGCGGCACACCGACGAAGGAACGGTATATGCCGGAGGGGAGGTGAGAGGCGATTGTATCCAGGTGCTCGTCGCGCCAGTGCGCCAGTTCCGCCGGCTCCCGCGCCTGTACCGCCGTGCGGGCCTGGGCGATGTGGCCGGTAAGCCCCGCGCCGACGGTACAGGTCAGTTGTCCCACCAGCGCGTCCGGCACGCCGTCGGCGGCCCGGAGCACCAGGCGACGGGCGTCGTCCTCGGCCTGCAAGTAGATCAGGCATCCCTCGGTGCGGAATCCCTCTCGCACGCGGTTCACCACGCTTTGGAGCATCTCCCCGATGGGGCGGCGGGGGTCCAACTCGCTGCTGATGTCCAGGAGGAGCCAGAAGTAGCGGGCCCGTCGCTTCTCCCGTTCGTACCGCTGGGAGTTGGCGATCGCTATGCTGACCATCGCGGCGACGTGGCTCAGGAGGGCCTCATCCCGCTCGTCGAACTGCCCGCCGTCGGTCTTGCCGGAGACCCGCAGCACGCCGATGACCGTCTCCCCGTCGCGGCTCAGGATGGGGACGCCCAGGTAGGGCTGGCCGGGCTGATGGACGCCGATTTCGGAGTACTTCCTGCTCCACACCAGGTCGTCGGCGATGCTCCGCAGTTCGGCCGCGTCCTTTACGTTGCCGATGCGCAGCGGTCGCCCGTGCCGGGCGATCCAGCCGGTCAGCCCCTCGCCGGGCTCGTACTCGATGCGCTCGGTCGGCATGCGTGCGCTCTCCTGCAAGCCGGTAGTGCCCCGCAGGACGTACCGCCCGGTGATGTCATCCCGCAGGAAGATGGAGGAGCCCCCCGCCCCCAGCCGGTCGCGGGCGTACCGCACCACCAGTTCCATCAGCCGGTCGCGGTTCAGTTCGCCGTAGATTTCCAGGAGGGCGCGGTCGAAACCGGAGACGTCGTCCGTCGCGTGTCGTCCGTGACTCATCGGGGCCGCCTGTCGCTACTCCCAGGGGATGTGGTAGTGATAGAACAACGGCAGGAGCGTAATCGCCAGGATGTTTTGCAGTTTGATGAGGATGTGGAGGGAGGGCCCGGCGGTGTCCTTCAGCGGGTCGCCGAAGGTGTCGCCGATGACGCCCGCCTTGTGGGCCTCGGAACCCTTGCCGCCGAAGTGCCCGTCCTCGACGTACTTCTTGGCGTTGTCCCACGCGCCGCCGGCGTTGAACATGAAAATCGCCAGTGTCGCGCCGATGACCTTGACGCCGATGAGGTAGAAGGCCAACGCCCAGGGCCCCATCACGAACCCGACGGTGAGAGGGAAGATCACCCCGATGAGCGTCGGGGCGACCATCTCCTTCAGCGCGTGGCTCGTCCCGATGTCCACGCAGCGGGAGTATTCGGGGATCGCCTTCCCCTGCAACAGCCCCGGTATCTCCCGGAACTGACGGCGCACCTCGTCCACCAGCCGGAAGGCGGTCCGCCCGACCGCTTTCATCGCCTGGGAGGAGAAGAGGAAGGGGACGGTGGCCCCGATCATCAGCGCGGCGATGTTCAGCGGATGGGCCAGGCTGAGGTAACGCACCATCTGCGCCACGTCCATCGTCAACTCCGTCCCTCGGAGGGTGGCGAAGGCGGCCATGTGCTCGTGGGCGATGCCGGCCAACTTCGCCGCGCTGAGGAGATAGGCGAAGAGAATGACGACGCTGGTCATCAAGGCGGTGGACATGCTGTACCCTTTGGTGATCGCTTTGGTGATGTTGCCGGCGGCATCCAGCACGTCGCCGGAGCGGCGCACGTCGGCCCCCAGCCCGGACATCTCGGCGATGCCGCTGGCGTTGTCGGCGATGGGGCCGAAAGCGTCGGCGGCCATGATGATGCCCTTCATCACCGAAAGCCCCAACGTGGCCGCCGCGATGCCCAATACCCCGTGCAGCCCGCCGCCCATCACGTAGAAAGCGGCGACGTTGACGATCGCCACCAGGATGATCATCGGCACCGCGCTCTCCATCCCCCAGGAGAAGCCGTAGATCAAGTTGGTGGCGACGCCGCGCAGGCCGCCCTCGGCGATGGACTTGACCGGTTTCTGGTCAATGCCGGTGTAGTACTGCACCATCAACGAGACGAGGATGGCGGCCACCAGCCCCATCGTCAGGCAGTAGAACAGGCGGATGTCGTGCATGATGGCCGTCGCCAGGAAGTAGTAGGAGACGACGGCGAACAAGCCGCTGACCAGGAAGCCGATGTTCATCGCCACGATCGGATTGCGCTTCTCGTCTCCGCGCACCGCCAGGATGCCCAGAATCGCGCCGATGGCCCCGATGGCCTCGCTGATGAGCGGGAAGAGCACCGCCGCCCAGCCGTAGGTGGAGATGAAGGCGGAGCCGAGGATCATCGTGCCGATGATGTTGTCCGCGCCGGACTCGAAGAGGTCGGCGCCACGCCCGGCCACGTCGCCGACGTTGTCGCCCACCTGGTCGGCGATGACGGCGGCGTTGCGGGGGTCATCCTCCGGGATGCCCTGCTCGACCTTGCCCACCAAGTCGGCGGCGATATCGGCCCCTTTGGTGAAAATCCCGCCGCCCAACTGGGCGAAGAGGGCGGCGAAACTGGCCCCGAAGCCGAACCCGACCAGCAAGTGAATGCGCTCCGGGGTGTCCGCGTTGACGCCGAAGAGAGTTAGTAGCCCGAAGAGCCCGACGATGGTCAAGCCGGTGATGGAAAGGCCCATCGTCCCGCCGCCGCGGAAGGCGACGATGAGGGCGCGGGCGGCGGACGAGCGGGCGGCGGAGGTGGTGCGCACGCTGGCCCGCACCGCCGCGTTCATCCCGATGTAAGTCGCCAGCATCGAAAAGGTCGCCCCGACGACGAAACCCAGAGCGACCTGCCATTTACCCTCCGGCATAGCGAGCAGCAACAGAACGGCGAGGGCGACGACGAAAGGCGCGATGGTGACCAATTCCCGGTGGAGAAAAGCGTTGGCCCCGATTTGGATGTAATGGGCCACTTCCTTCATCCGCCTGGTGCCGGCATCCTGCTTCTGGAGCCAATTGTACAGGATCGCCACCGCAGACAGGGCGATGACGGCGATTACGGGAATCGCCCAGTGAACGAACTGTTCCACGTTTAAGTTACCTCCTTCCGTCAAGATGGGTGTAGATAGGTAGAGATTGTATCCGCTAGAAAGGAAAAGTCAAGTCACTGCTGGACGGCCTGCTGAATCTGTGTTACAATAGCCCATCATCGCAGGAGATTCGCCTCTATGCGCCGTCGTCTGTCCCTTGTCCTGACGCTGCTCATCCTGACTTTGGTGGCCGTTCCCACCTTCGCCCTTTCCCCCGACAACAAGGCGGGGAAGCACCACTCCCGCTATGTCTGCGTCCCCCGGCTCCTGTGGCACAGCCCGGAACTGTGCCCCTCTCACGGGCCCGGCACGACCGCCTACCGGATGGCGTCCATTCACCTGCCGGACCCGCTCCCGGAACTGCCGGTGCTGGAACTGCCCCAGGAGGACGAGGACCTCCTCCCCTACACCTACGCTTACGTTCGCACGCTGCCGTTGAACGTCTACCGCCACCCGGCCGAGGCGGCGATGGGCCTCCCGCCGGTGCGCACGATGCTCTCCGGCGCGTGGTGGGTCAGCGTGGACGACCTCGTCGAGTACGAGGAGCAGCAGTGGTACCAGATCAACCCGGATGAGTTCGTCCCCGCCGACGCTCTGCTGCTGGCGAACCCCTCCCATTTTCAGGGCGTCTATCTCACCGAGCAGCCACAGCACCCTTTCGCCTGGATACTGCGTTGGGTACAGCCCTCCGTCGTCCCCCAGGGGCCGCTCAACGAGGCAGTGGCGGGGCTGGGGCGGTATCAGATGGTCACTATCTTCGCCGAGGAGCGGCGGGGGGATGAACTGTGGTATCTCATCGGGCCGGAGCAGTGGGTAGAGCAGAAGAACGTCGCCCGCGTGGACGTGGACCCGCCCCCCGCCGAGGTACAGCCAGGGGAGAAGTGGATCGAGGTGGACTTGTACGAGCAGACGCTGGCCGCTTATCAAGGGGAGCGGATGGTCTACGCCACCCTCATTTCCAGCGGCAAGTCGAACACCGCCACGCCCCCCGGATTGTACCGCATCTGGGCCAAAGTCCGCGCCGGCCTGATGAGCAACCCCGACACGACCGACGGCGACCCGGCCTATTACTACCTGGAGGACGTCCCCTGGACGATGTACTTCCACGAGGGGTACTCGCTCCACGCCTCCTACTGGCACGACGCTTTCGGATTCCGCCGCAGTCACGGCTGCGTCAACCTCTCCCCCCGCGACGCCCGCTGGCTGTTCGATTGGGCCGACCCGCACCTCCCGGACAATCTGGATGAGATGTACGTCTCCGACGATATGCCCAACACCTGGATTTGGGTCCACCTTTCCCCACCCTTCGAGTGAAAAATGAAAACGAAACCTGTCCGCCGTTTCATGCTGCTCCTGACCCTGGCCGGATTGGGGCTGCTGGCCGCTTCCTTCGCCGCCTGCACCACCGCGCCCGCGGTACCGCCCACCGCGACGCCGACCCGCACCCCGCGCC
>JALWUZ010000171.1 GCA_027079895.1 Anaerolineae bacterium | reverse complement strand
TCGCCGAAGAGGGTGCGCCGCTCTGAGTGGCCGATGATAACGTAGTCGCACAGGCCGGCGAGCATGCGGGGGCTCACCTCCCCGGTGAAAGCCCCTTGCTCCTCCCAGTGCATGTTCTGCGCTCCCAGGCCGATGGCGGAGCCGGCGAGGGCCTCCCGCACGGCGGCCAGGGCCGGGAAGGGGGGGCAGACGGCTACGTCGCAGGCTGTGAAGCCCTCCAACGCGGCCCGCAGTTCCTCCACCAGGGCGACCGCCTCGGCAATCGTCTTGTGCATTTTCCAGTTACCGGCGATGAAAGGTGTGCGCATAGTTCCCTCCACAGTCTATTTGTCGTCCAACGCCGCCACGCCGGGCAGGGTCTTGCCTTCGAGCAGTTCCAGGCTCGCGCCGCCGCCGGTGGAGACGTGGGTCATCTTGTCCACCAGGCCGGCCTGACGCACCGCCGCCGCCGAGTCGCCCCCGCCGATGATGGTGATGGCGTCCATGTCGGCGAGGATACGGGCCATCTCGTTGGTGCCGTGGGCGAAGGGCTCAAGTTCGAACACCCCCAGCGGCCCGTTCCAGACTACCATCCGCGCCCCGCTCAGGGCGGACTCGAAGGTGGGGAGCGTCTTGGGCCCGATGTCGAGCACGCGCCAGCCCGGCGGGACCTCGTTGGGGGCGACGACGCGGGTCTGGGCGTCGGCGGCGAAGCGGTCAGCGATGACCACGTCCACCGGCAGCACCAGCCGCCCGCCTTTTTCCTTCAGCAGCCGCTCGGCAGTCGGGACGGCCTCCTCCTCGACCAGGCTATCCCCCATCTCGAAGCCCATCGCCCTGAAAAACGTGTTCGCCATGCCCCCGCCGATGAGGAGCCGGTCGCAGCGGCGCAGCAGGCTTTCGATGACGCCGATTTTGTCGGAGATTTTGGCTCCGCCCAGGACGGCGACGTAGGGGTGCTCCGGGTTCTCGACCGCTTTGCCCAGGAACTCCAACTCTTTCTCCATCAGCAGCCCGGCGACGGCGGGGAGGTAGTGGGCGACCCCCTCAGTGGAGGCGTGGGCGCGGTGGGCGGTGCCGAAGGCGTCGTTGACGAACAGGTCGGCCAGCGACGCCAGTTGTCGGGCGAAGGCGGGGTCGTTTTTCTTCTCCTCCGGGTGGAAGCGGGTGTTTTCCAGCAGGATGATTCCCCCCGGTCGGAGCGCGGCGGCGGCCTGCTCCACTTCCGGCCCAACGCAGTCGTCCAGTTTGCGCACCGGACGGCCCAGGAGGGCCGCCAGGCGTTCCGCCACCGGGTCCATTCGCAGTTCTGGCACCACCCGGCCCTTCGGACGCCCCAGGTGGGAGCAGACGATCAGGGCCGCGCCGTGTTTCAGGAGGTATTCCAGGGTGGGGAGCGCGGCGCGGATACGGGTGTCGTCGGCGACGGCGCCGTTTTTCAGAGGGACGTTGAAGTCCACGCGCACGAGGACGCGCCGCCCGTCCACCGCGATGTCACGGATAGTTTTCTTGTTCATCGGCCTCCTCTCAAGCAGTTTGCGCAGAGGCTTCCTGAGCCTCTGCGGTGAGGTGCTCCTGAAGGTGTTCCACCAGTTCCCGTGCCAGCGAGACGACCTTTTGGGCCGTGTCGTGAGTGATGTCCACTTCAAACTGATAGCGAGCCCGGTTCCTCTCGTCCAACGCCCGATTGACCTCTCGTCCCAGGCGGGATGGCAGCCGCTCGGTCTTCAGGAAGCGGTCGCTGAACAAGCGGATGGTCGCGCCGTGTCTGGTGGGAAGGCGCTCGACGCCGTCCAGCAGGAGGAACGCCTTGGCGCACAGTCCGGCGGCGTTGTAAGCGGCGTCAAACGCCAGGCGCGGATGGTCTGTCAGATTGTCCTCCGCGCCGGCCAGGTACTCGCGTGCCAGCCGGTAGGTATTCTCGACCGCTTGGCGTGTCAATTCGTCACGGCTCATAGGGTAAACTCCTGTAAGTCCTGGCCCTGATTGACTGACAAATCTTGCGGGAGTGTCTCCATTGCTGTAGTATAGAGGAAATCCATTCCAGGAGTCAAGCGATGGATACTACCCGCCTCTACGATACCTTGTTTTCGCTCTTTGGTCAACAGGCCCCCTGGAAAGATGTGCGTCATCTACAAACC
>JALWUZ010000170.1 GCA_027079895.1 Anaerolineae bacterium | reverse complement strand
GGCGAGGGACGCGAGGGATTCGAGCAGGTCATCCGCTCCAACGGCCTGGCCGAGTGCGTGCGCATCGGCCTGGAGGCGATGGACTGGTACGAGAAGCGCGGCAGCGCGGAGTGGCACCAGGCGGGGGCGGCGTTGCGGCGGGGCATCGGGATGGCGGTGATGTTGCACGGCAGCGGCATCGCCGGGCTCGACATGGCCACGGCGACAATCAAGATGAACGACGACGGCTCCTTCAACCTCCTCGTCGGCGCGACCGACCTCGGCACCGGCTCCGACACCATCCTGGCGCAGATGGCCGCCGAAGTGCTGGGCGTGCCGGTGGAGGACTTCATCGTCTACTCCTCCGACACCGACTTCACCCCCTTCGACAAAGGGGCTTACGCTTCCAGCACCACCTACATCAGCGGCGGCGCGGTGCGCAAGACGGCCCTCAAGGTGGCGGAGCAGATCAAGGAGCACGCGGCGACGATGGTCGGGTTGGAGAGCACCGCCGGGATGGAGTTGCGCGACCGCCGGGTCTATCTCCCCAACGGCGACTTCCTCACCTTCGAGCAGGTCGCCCTCAGCAGCCTCCACCAGCAGAATCAGCACCAAATCATCGCCTCCGAGTCCCACATGAGTTACGAGTGCCCTCCGCCGTTCGGGGCCCAGTTCGTCGAGTTGACGGTGGACACCGAAACCGGCCAGGTCACGGTGGAGCGCATCCTGATGGTGCTGGACATCGGGCGGGTGATCAACCCCGTCACCGCCTCCGGGCAGGTGGAGGGAGCCTTGCAGCAGGTGTTGGGCTTCGCCCACAGCGAGGAGATGGTCTATGACGAGGAGGGGCGGCTGGTCAACGCCCGCTTCGGCCCCTACCACGTCTACAAATCCAACGAAATGCCGGAGTTAGAGGTCATCTTCGTGCAGACGGAGGAGCCGAGCGGGCCTTTCGGGGCCAAATCGGTCTCCGAGTTGCCGATGGACGGCATCGCCCCGGCGATGGCGGACGCCATCCACGACGCGACCGGAGTCTGGCTGCATCAAGTCCCCTTCACGCCGGAGCGGGTGTGGCGGGCGTTGCGCGAAACGGAGTAACATCGAGGAGGAGCACACAGATGAAACGTCTACTTTCCGGCAATGAAGCCATCGCCCTGGGCGCGTGGGAGGGAGGCGTGCGGTTCGCCGCCGCCTACCCCGGCACCCCCAGCACGGAAATCCTGCCCGCCCTGGCCCAGTACGCCGGCGTCAAGGCGGAGTGGGCCTCCAACGAGAAGGTCGCCCTGGACGCCGCTGTGGGGGCCTCCTTCGCCGGGGCGCGGGCCTTGGCGGCGATGAAACACGTCGGCGTCAACGTCGCCTCCGACAGCCTGATGACCCTCTCCTACACCGGCGTCGGGGGTGGCCTGGTGCTGGTCAGCGCGGATGACCCCGGCGCGTTCAGTTCCCAGAACGAGCAGGACAATCGGCATTACGCCCGCTTCGGCAAGTTCCCCTGCCTGGAGCCGTCCGACAGCCAGGAGGCCAAAGATTTCACCCGCATGGCCTTCGACTTGAGCGAGCAGTTCGACACGGTGGTGATGGTGCGCTCCACCACCCGCTTGTCCCACTCCAAGAGCGCGGTCGAGGTCGCCATGCCGGAGGAGGCCCGGACGCTGGAACCGCTGCCCCCCTTCGAGCGACATCCGCGCAAGTACGTGATGATCCCGGCCCACGCCCGCCGCCGTCACCCGGAGGTGGAGGCCCGGCTGCGGAGATTGGCCGAGTACGCCGAGACCGCCCCCTTCAATCGGGTCGAGTGGGGGGACAAGCGGGTCGGCGTCATCGCCAACGGCATCGCCTACCAGTACGCCCGCGAGGTGTTCGCCGGATTCTCGATCCTCAAACTGGGGATGACCTATCCGCTGCCGGAGGGCCTCATCCGCGCCTTCGCCGCCGAGGTGGAGCGGCTGGTCGTCGTCGAGGAGTTGGACCCCTTCATCGAGGAGCAGGTGCGGGCGATGGGCCTGCCGGTCATCGGCAAAGAGTTCTTCCCCATGACCGGCGAGTTGACGCTGGCGCGAGTCCGCGAGGGAGCGTTGCGGGCCGGTCTGCCGGTGGAGCCGCTGCCGGAGGACGACACCGCGCCCCTCGACCTCACCATCCCGCCC
>JALWUZ010000169.1 GCA_027079895.1 Anaerolineae bacterium | reverse complement strand
GGCTGGGACGCCGCGGCAAGGTGCAGGCGGCGGCCTATATCCCCGTTGTGACCTTGTTCTTGTTGATGGTGGTGACCAATTTCGTATTGGGTGTGGGGCATTCCTCGATGGTGGGGTACGCGATGGTGGTGGTCATCGCCGGCGTTCTGATTGGCACGCGGCCGGCTGTGGGAGCGGTCGTGCTCAGCGCCCTCTCTTATTTGGCCGCCGGATGGGCGCAGATGCACAATTTGCTCCCATACGCCCTTTCCGCTGAGGATACGGTTTCCCTGGACACCGTCAGCATTTTCCTGGGCTTGACGACGATCGTCGCTTTCAGTTGGATTTCTCGCCATGAGGTGGGCGGCATGTTCCGCCGAGAGCGTGAGTTGGTGTTGCAACTCGAATCTCACCGGGTGGCCCTGGAGCAGCGTATCGCCGAGCGCACTACCGACCTGAAACGGCGCGTGGCTCAGTTGGAGGCGGCGGCGCAGGTGTCGCGAGAGGCCGCCGGAATCCGCGATGTGGGTGTGTTGCTGGAGACGGTGTCCCGTATTTTGATGGAGAGGCTGGGAGCCTCCCACGTCAACGTCTTCCTGGTGAACGACCGGCGTACTCATGCAGTGTTGCAGGCTTCTTCCTCGATGGCGGGTAAGCGGCTGGTGGAGCAGGGATACAAACAGCGGATTGGCGCACGGGATGTGGTGGGCTACGTCGCGGAAACCGGCAAGCCGGTCGCCGTCTCGGACACGGAGGGGGGGCTTCCCGTCATCCGGGCGTTCCCCGACACTCGCTCCGAAATGGGACTGCCGCTGGTGGTGCGGGGGGAGATCTTGGGAGTGCTGGACGTTCATTCGGACAAAGTTGCTGCTTTCTCCACCGAGGATGTGGAGGCGATGCAGCCGATGGCCGACCAGGTCGCATTGGCGATCGAGAACGCACGGCTGTTGGAGGCCAGCCAGCGCGCACTGCGGGAGTTGGAAAGCCTGTACGGGAGACAGGTGCGCGAGGCCTGGCGGGAGCGGGTGGAGGTCTACCGTTATACCGGCGTGGACGTAGTCGAGGAGTCACCTTCTGCTGAACTTCCGCTTCAATTGGGCGCGGATGTCGAGACTGTCCGGGGGCCGGTGGTGGTGGAGGAGGAAGAAGGGCGGCGTCTAGTTGCCCCAATCCTGTTGCGGGGGCAGAAGTTAGGCGCCATCGTCCTGCGGCAGGAGGAGGGCGTGGAGCCGTGGACGAGCGAGGAACTAGCATTGCTCAACGAAATCGGCGTGCAAATCGGCCTGGCGTTGGAGAACGCCCGTTTGTTAGAGGAAACCCAACGGCGTGCGGAGCGGGAGCAGATGCTCGGCGAGATGACCGCGCGGTTGACCCGCTCTTTGGATATGGGGACAATGTTGCGGGCTGCCGTGCGCGAGTTAGCCAAGTTGCCTAACGTGACCGAAGTCGCCGTCCACGTCGGCCCGCCGTCCTAGGCGGAAGGAGAGGAGATATGAGGACGAGCGATTACCTGGTGGACATGGCCGTCTTGCTGACGCTGACGGTCATTCTGGCCGGATGTATCCAACCGAATCCGTTCCCGGCCCTGACTCCCACGCCGACGGAGGAGCCTGAGCGAGTGCTGGATATCTACAATTGGGAGACCTACATCAACCCGCACATTCTGAATGCATTCGAGCAACAGTACGACGTGTCCATCAACTATCGCACCTACACCGACGACACCGATATGCTGGACGACGTTCGGGCCGGGAGGGAAAATTACGACCTGGTAGTCCCCAGCGATTACCTCGTGGCCATCATGCGGCGGGAAGGACTGCTGTATCCGCTCGACAAAAGGAACATCCCGAACTTCGTCAACGTTGACTCTGAATTTACCAGTCCCACCTACGACCCCGGCAACCGGTACTGTGCTCCGTATCAGTGGGGTACCGCCGGGATTGGGTACGATAGCACGGCGACCGAGGGGGAGATCACGGGCTGGGAGGATTTCTTCGACCGGCGGTATGCCGGCCGCATCGCCTTGATGGACGATGCCCGCAGCACCCTGGGGGTCATCCTGCTGTACCTGGGGTACAGCCCCAACACGACGGACGGGGAGGAGGTCGCCGCCGCCCGTAACTTCTTGCTCGACCACGCGGACGCCATCGCGGCCTACGCCCCGGACACCGGCCAAGACTTGCTCGTCGCCGATGAGGTTGACCTGGTCTTCGAGTGGAGCGGCGACATTCTTCAGGTGATGGGGACCCACCCGGAGATTCGATACGTGATTCCCAAAGAGGGTTCTCTGATCTGGACGGATAACATCTGCATCCCGGCCACGGCTCGGCACAAGGAACTGGCCGAGGAGTTTATCAACTACCTGCTGGACCCTGAGGTGGGAGCCTCCCTCTCGAATTACACCCATTACAGCACGCCCAACCGCGCCGCGCTGCCGCTCATCAACGCCGCCGACCGGAACAACCCGGCTCTGTATCCCCCGGCCGAGATTCGCAGCCGCCTGTTTTTCCTGGTGGACGTGGGTGAGACGGCCAACAAGTTGTATGAAGAGGCCTGGCAGTTAGTGCTCGAGAGGCACGGTCGGTGAAGTGAGGTTGACTATGGCATCCAGACAACCAAGACAACGCACGCTTTCCATCCGGGCGGAACTGACGCTGGGATTCGGTGGAGTGCTTGCGATGACTGTCATGATTCTCGTCGGCAGTTACATCAACATGCACCGCATGCATACTCAGGTCACCACCTTCGCCCAGGAAAGTAGTCAGGTACGCGACCTGAGCTTGTTGGTCGAAAGTGACTTCCTGGCGGCCCGACAGGGAGAGGCCGAGTTTTTGAGCAATTGGCGGCTGCTGGGGATCGGCGAGGAGGCTATGTCGCAGGTGGAAGAGAGTTACGACTCTCTGGCCCAGGCGCGAGAACATCTGAATATGCTGGAAGACCTGGTGCGGGACACGACGGATCCAGAACTGCAATCGCTGGGCGGTGATCTCGACCGATTGCGCTCGCTGTTGGACTCCTACGAAAAAGCGTTGCGCGACACCGTCTCGCTGGTGCAGGAGAGAAGCCGCCCGGCCGGCCCGGAGAGCGCGTTGCGGGGGCAGTGGGAACAGTTGCAGGCGACGGCTGAACTGTTGCCCGACCAGGAGTTCGTGCGCCTCGTCTGGCAGTTGCGCATCAACGAGGAGGCTTTCTTCCACACCGGCCGGCAGGAGTACGTGGATGAAGTCCGCATTCTGGTGAACCGCTTCCTGACCCTCGTCGAAGAGAGCCCCCCTGAGGATTTGGTCGTGGACGGCCAGCCGGTCTCACGGTCGGGGCTGATCTCCGCCGTCCAGAATTATCACCGCATTTTCCAGGAACTGGTGAATCTGGAACGGGGGATCGAGACCAACGCCGGCATATCCACCGATGTGACCGAGGATATCCGCGCGGTGACAGTCCACATCATGGAGGTCAGCAAGCGCAGCGCGGATGCCTCCTTGGAATGGCTGGAGGCCATCCACCGCCAAAATGTGGTGGCGATGTGGCTCATCGGCATAGTGGTGGTGATTATCGGCGCGATCGTGGGAGTGTGGGCAAACACGCGCCTCGTGCAGCCGTTGACGCGGTTGAGCGAGGCGGCGCAGCGGGTCGGCATGGGCGATCTGACACAGAAGGTTCCGGTGTACGGCGGGGACGAACTGGCGATGTTGGCACGGGCGTTCAACACGATGACCGACCGCTTGCAGGAGACGTTGAGCAGTTTGGAGCAGCAGGTCGCCCGGCGCACCGCCGAGTTGGAGCGGCGCACCGAGCAATTGCAGGCCGCGGCGGAGATCACCAGGGACGCCGCTACGGCTCGTAACCTGAACGAGTTGCTCGACCGGGTAGTGGAGTTGGTTCAGGCCCGCTTTGGCTTCTACCACGTCGCTGCTTTCCTGGTGAGCGAGGACCGTCAGAGCGTCAACCTGATGTCCGCGGCCGGGGCGTCCGCCGAGCAGTTGCTGGCCCGTGGAGTCTACATACGGATGGGGGTCGGAGTAGTGGGGCACGTCGCCGAGACCGGACGCCCCTACATCGTGGGGGATACCGCGGCGGACGACCGGTATATCCCCCACGCCTTCCTGCCGGACACCCGCTCTGAGGCCGCCTTGCCTCTGCGGGTAGGTGAGGAGGTCATCGGAGTGCTCGTGGTGCAGAGTGATCGGCCACACGTCTTCGGTGCAGGAAGCGTGCTCGTCTTGCAGACGATGAGCGATCAGTTGGCGGTGGTTATCCAGAACGTCCGGCTGGTGCAGGATATGGAGCAGGCTCTGCGCGAACTGGAAGTCACCTCCGGTCGGTACACCCAGGAGTCATGGCAGGAGTTTCTCTTGCGGAGCAGCCGCCCGACAGGGTATCGGTACCGCCGCCCGCGCTTGGAGGTGATCACCAAACAGCACGAGGAGGCATTGGAAGCATTGGCGAGCGGTCGCACCGTCATCACCTCCGCCGAGACGGTGGTGGAGTTAGGGAAAGGAGAAGCGCGGGGCAGCGCGTTAGCGGTGCCCATCAAACTGCGCGACCAGGTCATCGGCGTGCTCGACATTCACTTCGAGGGGGACGCGCCGCCGGAAGCCGTCTCGCTGGTCGAGGAGGCCGCCTCCCGGATGGCCCTGGCGTTGGAGAGTGCGCGGCTTTTCGAGGAGGCCCAGGCCCGCGCGGCCCGCGAGCAGACCATCCGCCGCATCACCGAGCAAATCCGCCGCGCCGTGGAGGTGGAGAGTATCCTTCAAACCACCATCACCAGTTTGGGCGAGGCGGTCGGCGCACCGCGCATCTACGTGCGCCTGGGCACCGAGGAGGAGTTGTTGACCAGGAGTGACGAGGGAGAGGAAAATGCCACCGGCGACCCCAGATAAGCGTGCAGAAGAGACATCCGCCGTTGAGCGGCGGCTGCGGGCCGAGTTGAAACGGCAGCGGAAGCGGTTCCAGACCGTGCTCGAAATCTCCCGCACCATCAGTACCATTCTGGACGTGGACGCGCTGATCGAGGCGACGGTGAACCTGGCCCGCGAGCGGTTCGACCTGTACTACGCCGGCCTGTTCCTGCTGGACGAGTCCGGCGAGTGGGCCGTGCTGCGGGCCGGCACCGGCGAGGCCGGGCGGCAGATGATCGCCCAGGGCCATCGGCTGCGCGTGGACGAGGAATCCATGATTGGCTGGTGCGTCCTTCACAAGGAACCCCGCATTGTGTCTGAGGTGAGCGGGGAGGAGGTGCACTTCAAAAACCCATTCCTCCCTCTTACCCGCTCCGAGATGGCCCTGCCGCTGGTCGTCCGCGACGAGGTGATCGGGGCTCTCACCATCCAGAGCGAGCGGGCGGACGCCTTCTCTGAAGACGACATCGCCATCCTGCGGGGGATGGCCGAACAGGTCGCCGTAGCCATTGTCAACGCCCGTCTGTTCGCCGATGTCGAGGCGTCCCGTGAGCAGGCCGAAATCCTCTACACCGTCGGACGGGCTCTGAGCACCGTCAGTGATGAAGAGCAGTTGCTTCGGGCGTTGACCCAATCGGCGGTCGAGGCCGGCGCGTACCGGGCGCATTTACTCTCCATCACCGAAGATGCCAGCGGCGGTTCCCCCTGGGTAGATGTCGCCGCCTCGTGGCTGCGCGAAGAAGACGCCATCCCTATGGACGGGTTCCATTTCCGGCTGGAGGACTTTCCACTGGCCGACGCGCTGACCGATCTTTCCCGTCCTATGTTCGTCTCCGATGTCGTCGAGGACGAGCGGATAGACGACGAGATCAAGAAGATGGCCGCCAAGATGGGTGTCCGCGCTCTGGTCGCCGTCCCGTTGACGCTGGCCGGACGCCTGATCGGGCTGCTCGCCATTGCCTGGGACGAGGTTCATCCTTTCGAGGAGTGGGAGAGAGAGTTTTACACCGCCATTATCGGTATGGCCTCGCCGGTGATGGGCAACCTCAGGCTGCTCAAGGAATTGAGGGCCGCCCTGGACGAGGCCCGCGTGCTGTACGAGGTCGGACGGCAATTGAGCACCTCGCTGGACGAGCAGGAGGTTGTGCTGCGCACTCTGTCTCAGATGGCCCGCTCCGGTATGGACAAAATCCGGCTGGGTATATACGAGGAGAAGCCGGACGGGCAAGTTCGGTGGTTGGACATCAAGGCGGTCTACGAACCGGGCCAGGGAGCCAGGCTGGTGTCTGGGGAACGGATCGCACTCGATGAGATTCCAACCCTGCGCTACGTTTACGAGCATGCCAGCGAAGGGCCGGTGGTCGTCGAACACATTGGGGAGTCCCCGCCGGAGGATGAGGGCCTGCGGGCCGCGTTGATAGAGAGAGGAGCGCAGGCCGTCGCCCTTATACCGGTGACGTGGCGAGGTAAACCCTTCGCGGTTTTAGGTGTGGAACGTTACGAGCCGGATTACTTCACCCCGTCGGAACTCAATCTGTACCAGGGGGTCGCCAGCCAGACCGCCATCGCTTTGCAGAACGCCCGCCTGTTCAGCGAGCAGCAGTCCGCCCAAGCCCTGCTGGGACGGCGTGTTCGGGCACTGGATTGCCTCAACGACATCGGGCGGAAGATCGAGGAGCAGCCGGACGTGGCGGACTTTCTCCGCTGGGTGGCAGGGCGAATCCCGACGGCCATGCGGTACGCCGAGGACTGCGTGACGGCCATCGAGTTCGAGGGGCAGGTGTACGGCGACGAGCGGGCCGTAACTCTCCCCAGCCAGATGGTGCAGAGCATCCGCATCGGCGGGCAGGCACTGGGGAAGATCTACATCGCCTACACCGCGGAGCACAGTTTCACCGATGAGGAGAGCGCGTTTCTGGGGGACGTCACCCGGCGGGTGGGCGGTTACATCGCCAGCCGCCGGCTGTTGGAGCGCGTCCAGGAGGCCCTGAACGAGACCCAGACACTGTACCAAACGACCGCCGACCTCAGCGCGGCTCAGACTTACGACGACGTGCTGGCGGCCCTGCGGAAGCACACCCTCATCGGCGACGCCGACCTGAACATCAGCCTCAACCTGTTCAGCACCCCCTGGGTAGGGGATGAGGTGCCGGAATGGTCCATCGTCCTGGCCCGCTGGACCCGCCTCCCGCCAGAGGCGACCAGCCCTCGGTATCCGTTGCGGCAGTTCCCCTCGGCGTCTGCGCTGCTGCACCCGGACCGGCCTACCTTGATCGAGGACGTGCATACTTTTCCTGATATAGACGACCAAGCCCGGGCCTTGTACGTTCAGAGGTACAAGGCCGGAAGCACCATCTTCGTACCGCTGGTCGTGCATGGCCGGTGGATTGGCTACGTCAACGCCATCTTCAGTCGGCCGACCCACTTCCCAGAGGACAAGGTACGGCTCCTGATGGCCCTGACCGGGCAGGTGGCCATCGTCGTGCAGAATCTGCGCCAGTTGGAGGTAATTCAGGCACGGGCTCGCCGGGAGCAGGTGCTGCATCAGGTGACGACGCGCGTGCGCGAGTTCACCGACCCGGACGCCGTCGCACGGGCGGCAGTGCGCGAGTTGGGGTTGGCTTTGGGGCGCCCGACCTTCCTGCGGGTCGGAGCCCTCGAGCCGCCGGCCCGGAGGGATTCATAAGAGCAGATGATTATCGCTACCGAACGGAAGGGTGCTATGTTTGGAGAATGGCTGAAAGAACATCGCGATGAGGTCATCGCGGCCTACATCGAGATCCGTCGGCGGGAAGGGGATTCGCGCCCCGACGAGGCTCTGCGCCGCGGGGCCGAGTTCGGCATCACCGCGACCATCCGCGCCCTGGCCGGGGAAGTGACCTGGGAGCAGGCCATTCAGACCGGAGCACGGAGTGTCCTGGAGACCGGCGGTTCGCCGACGACTTTGATGGAGACAGCGCATTCATTATTCCTGGCGGTGCGCCAGGTGTTGGCCGCCCATCGGCCGGAGCAGCAGTCCGAGTGGCTGGGCACCATCGCCGAATACACTCTGATTGGCAGCCGGGAAGTCGCCGAATTTCTCAGCGAGCACCTGCGTCACCAGGTCGAGGACGCGGTGGTCTTCCGCGCTCTGGCCGATAACGCCACCGACGGAATCGCCATCGGCAACCTGGAAGGCCGCCAAGTCTACGGCAATCAGGCCGTGTACACCCTCTTCGGCTACGACTACGAGAGCCGCGAGATGGACGGTATGCCGTTGGCCGAGTTCTGGCCTGAAGAGGACCTCGCCATCCTGACCGAGGAGGTGCTCCCTCAGGGGATGGCCGGCGGTTGGAGAGGAGAGGTGCGTCAGAGGCGCAAGGATGGCACCCTGTTCGACGCCTATCTGACCGTCTTCCCGGTGACGAACGAGGAGGGCGGCTTGCTGGGCGTCGCCGCCATCATCCGCGACATCACCGAGCAACTCCGAGCGGAGCGCGAACTGCGCCGTATGTATAGGGCTGTGGAGGCGACCGGCGACGCCGTCATAATAACCGACGTCAACGGCGTCATCCAGTTCGTCAACCGGGCCTTCGAGCGGATCACCGGCTACGGTCGGGAGGAGGCCCTGGGCAAGACCCCCAATATCCTCAAGAGTGGACGCCAGTCGCCGGAGACTTACGCCGATATGTGGCGGACGATCACCGCCGGGCAGGTCTGGCAGGGGGAGGTCGTCAACCGGCGCAAGGACGGCTCCCTGTACGAAGTGCAACTTTCTATCTCACCGGTGCTCAACGAGGCCGGCGAGGTGGAGATGTTCATCGCCATCCAGCGGGACATCACCGAGCAGAAACGGGCCGAACGCGCCCTGGAGGAGCAACGGCGGTTCCTCCGGCAGGTGATTGACAGTAGCCCCAACTTCGTCTTCGTGCGGGACCGGGAAGGCCGCTTTGTCCTGGCGAACCGGGCCGTCGCCGAGGCCTACGGCACCACCGTCGAGGAACTGACCGGCAAGACCGACGCCGACTTCAACCCCAACAAGGAGGAGGTGGAACGTCTTCTGGCAGAGGATCGGGAGATTATGGACTCGCTGCAAGAAAAGTTCATCCCGGAGACCCTCATCACCGGCGCCAACGGCGTCCCCCGCTGGTACCAAGTTCTCAAACTCCCATTGGTGGATGAGGACGGCATAGCGCGGCGAATCCTGGGAATCGCCACCGACATCACCGAGCGGAAGTTGATCGAGCAGGAGATTCAGGCCTCGTTGGAACGCCGTGCCCGTCAGGTGCAGACCGTGACCGAAATCGCCCAGGAGATCTCCGCCGCCCCGGCGTTGGATGAACTGTTCCGCCGGGTCGTCACTCTCATCAAGGAACGGTTCGGCTACTACCACTCGCAGATTTTCCGTTACGAGCCGGCTCTGGACGCCGTAGTGTTGGTGGTCGGCTACGGCGAGACCGGGGAGCGCATGCTGGCCGCCGGGCATCAGTTGGAGATGGGGCGCGGGGTGGTCGGCACTGCGGCCGCCACCGGTCGTCCGGTGCTCGCCTCCGACGTGACCCAGGACGCGGACTGGATTCCAAACCCCTTCCTGCCGGATACGAAAGGGGAGTTGGCGGTGCCCATCAAGTTCGGCGCGGAGGTGTTGGGCATCCTGGACGTGCAGAGCGACGTCGCCGGAGCTCTGACCGAGGAGGATCAGTTGTTGCTAGAGGGCCTCTGCGGGCAAATCGCCATCGCCATCGAGTCCACCGCTTTGCGGCAGGAGATGGAGGAGCACCTGAAGGAGTTGGAACACCTCACCAGGATGATGAGTCGGGAGGGGTGGGAATCTTTCCGGCAGCGGGCGGGAGAGATCGCCTACCTGTTCGACCGCATTGCGGTGAAGCCCGCCGCCGACTACTGGACGCCGGAGATGGCCCTGGCAGCCGAGCGTGGGACACTCGTCGCGCCGCAGCCTTCCTCTTCACACAGTGGAGCGGTCGTCTCCCCGCTCAGGGTGCGGGGGGAGATAATCGGTGCCTTGGGTGTGGAGGACTCACCGCAGCAGCCGCTTTCGCCGGAGGAACTGGACATCGTGCAAGAGGTGGCCGAACAGGTGGCCCAGGCGTTGGAGACCGCCCGCCTGTTCGAGCAGACCCAGGCCGCTCTGGCCGACGTCGAACTGCTCTACCAGGCCAGCGAGCAGATTGTACGCGCGACGACGGAGGATGAGTTGCTCCATGCTTTCGTCCGCAATACCCTGTTGGGGCAGATGGACCGGGTCACGCTGCTTATCTTCGAGACCCCTCTGCCGCCGGGCGGCGAACCTGGCCGAGTGTTGGTGGGAGCCGCCTGGGAGCGCGATGGAAGGGAGCCTCAACCGCCGCCTGGCACCTGGTACAACATGAAGGATTTCCCGATCACCAAGATGATTAACCTGGAGGAGCCGCTGGTCATACTCGATGTGACCAAGGAGTCTCGTCTCTCTCACCCCAACGTCCAGGCCCTGTTCAAGCGGATCAAGACACGGGGACTGGCTTACTGGCCGCTGGAAGTCGGGCGGCAGTGGATCGGCCTGATAGCGGCCCATTCCTCGCAGCCTCTCACGTTGAGCGACGACGAGGTGCGGATGATCAGCAGTCTGTCCGACCAGGCCGCCGCCGTGTTGCAGGGGATCCGGCTGCTGGACAAGGCCCGCGAAAACGCTGCCCGTGCGCAGGCGTTACGTGCCATCTCTGACGCCATCATCGCCAGCGAGACGCTGGATGACCTGGTGAACGCGCTCCCCGAAGTTTCGGAGCACCTGAAACAACTGGTGCCGGTGGATGTGTTCACCTTGACCATCTACACACCGGGGGAGCGTGAGTACACCATCTTCGCCGTCTCCCAGGAGGAGAGCGTACCATTCCACTTCATCCAACAAGGAGACCGACTGCCGGTGGAGGGAACCGCTCCCGGCTGGGTCATCACCCACAACGAGCCCTGGTTGGAGACGGATATCCGCGACCGGATGGAGTTTCTGGAAGACCCACAATTGGTCTCCTCCGGCATCGTCTCCCGACTGATACTGCCGATGCGCGTCGGCGGGCGGGTCATCGGGACGGTCAACATAGGCAGCCGCCGGCCGGGGGCTTTCACAGAGGAACACCTGCCCTTGCAAGGACAGATCGCCGACCAATTGGCGATGGCGACGGAACGCATCCTGCTCCTCCAGGAGACCCGCCGGGCGTTGGCCGAGGCCGAGGCTACCCATCGGGCCTACGTGCAGCGCGGCTGGCGTGATTTCCTGCGGCAGGAGGAACTCTTGCGGCACGGCGGCTTCCTCTACGACCGCACCCGTGGAGAGAGCCCGTTGGAGGGAGCCTTGGAACCGGCCTTCGACCTCTGGCGGCCGGAGTTGGAGGCCGCTGTGAGTGGGAGGGAAGTAGTCACCGTCGAGGAGGAAGAAGCAGGGCGCACCGGAATGGCGATCCCCATCGTCCTGCGTGGACAGACGATCGGCGTGCTGGGAGTGGAGGATCCCACTGGTGAGCGTCGCTGGAGCGAGCAGGAACGGACCATGTTGGAAGCGATCGGGCGGCAACTGGCCCTGGCCCTGGAGAACGCCCGTCTGCTCGGCGAGACCCAGCGGCGGGCGGAGCGGGACCGGCTCATCGCCGACATCACCGCCCGCGTCCGGGCCTCGATGGACCCGGAGACGATCTTGCGCACGGCGGTGCGGGAGTTGGGAGCCGCGCTGGGCACCGACCAGGCTTTCGTCCACCTGGGGGGCGGTAGGAAAGTGAAAGTGCAGGGGCAGCAGGAGTGACGACCGCGGCAAGGAGTGGCCGATGAACGTGGATCAGGCACAGTTTTACGCCTTGTTGAATCTGATACCGACCGGGGTCGTGGTCATTGACGCACAGACCCATCGCATCCTGGCGGCCAACAACGCCGCTCTGGAAATGCTGGGGCGGGCAGAGGACGAGATAGTCGGGGCCGTCTGCCATCAGTACATCTGCCCGGCGGAGGAAGGCAAGTGCCCCATCACCGACCTGGGGCAGACGGTGGACCACTCGGAGCGGGTGCTGTTGGACGCCGACGGTCAGCCGGTGCCGATCATCAAGACCGTCTCCGCCATCAAATGGGATGGGCGCGATTGCCTGTTGGAAAGTTTCACCGACATCACCGACCTCAAACGAGCGGAGGAGAGCCTGCGCAGGAGCGAGGCCCGCTATCGCACCATCTTGGACAACATCGAGGACGGCTACTTTGAACTCGACCTGGCCGGGCGGCTGCTCTACTTCAACGACCCGGTCGTCGAGATCACCGGCTACTCGCGGGAGGAACTTCAGGGGATGGACAACCGGCAGTACATGTCCCCCGAAACGGCCAAGATGGTCTTCAAGGCCTTCAACCGCGTCTACCGTACCGGCGAGCCCATCCCTGGCCTGGCCTGGGAGTTGATTCGCAAGGACGGCACCACCCGCTCGGTTGAGACCTCCGTCACCCTGATGCGGGACCGGCACGGCAACCCAATCGGCTTCCGCGGCATACTGCGCGATGTCACCTTCCGGCAACGGTACGAGGAGGATCAGCAGCGGCTGTTGAAGGCGTTGGAGCGCAAAAGCACTCAGTTGCAAACCGCCGCCGAGGTCTCACGGGCTATCGGCGACATTTTGGACGCCGATGCGCTCCTGCCTACGGTCGTCGAGTTGGTGCGGGAGCGATTCGACCTGTACTACGTGGGCCTCTTCCTGGTGGATCAGACCGGCCGCTGGACCGGCGAGCCGGACCGCTGGGCTGTGCTGCGGGCCGGCACCGGCGAGGCCGGGCGCAATATGCTGGCCCAGGGATACAAACTGGCCCTCGACGAGACCTCTACGGTGGGACGGTGCATACTCCACCGTCGGCCCTACCTGGGCAGTCGGTCGGATGAGAACATCGGAGACCCGCTGCTGCCGGATAGCCGCGTCGAGATGGTGCTCCCCCTAGTCTCGCGGGGACAGGTGATAGGGGCGATGACCATTCACGGCCGCGACCCCGCCGCGCTGTCCGAAGACGACATCCCCGTTTTCCAAACGATGGCGGATCAATTGGCCAACGCGGTGGAGAACGCCCGTCTGTTCGAGGCGGCCCAACACCGGGCCCAGCGGCTGGCCGTCGTCAACCGGCTCGTCACCGTGACCGGCTCCTCACTCCTTCTGGACGAGATTTTGGAGATGGTGTACCGGGAACTCGTCCCGGTGTTCCAGCCGGACGCTTTCTTCATCGCTTTCTACGACGAGGAGACCGATGGGCTGGATTTGCGCTTCATCGTAGACGATGGAGAGCGGCTAGACCCGATGTGGATGCCGGTCACCGGATTCACCTCTTTGGTCGTCCGGGAGAAGAAGCCGTTGCTCGTTCGGGATGCGAAGCAGGAATTGGCCCGGCTGCCGGAACCGGTCGTGGTCGGACAAAGCCGTGAGGCCGAGTCCTGGCTGGGGGTTCCGATGCTGGTCGGCGACCGGCTGCTGGGCGTCATCAACACCCAGGCCTACCGCCCTCACGCCTGGGATGAGGAGGATCAACTGCTGCTCACCACCATCGCCGACCAGGTGGCGGTGGCGGTGGAGCGGGCGCGGCTGTACGAGCAGGCCCAGAAAGAGATCGCCGAGCGGCGTCAGGCGGAAGAAGCACTGCGGCAGGCCCACGAGGAGATGAAGCAGTATACGGAGCGTCTGGAGCGGCGCACGGCGCACCTGCAAGCGGCGGCGGAGGTCGCCCGCGAGGCCGCCGCCATCCTCGACGTTCAACGGCTGCTGGATACGACGGTCAACCTGATCTCCGAACGCTTCGGTTTCTACCACGCCGGCATTTTCCTGATAGACGAGGCCAAAGAGTACGCCATCCTGCGGGCGGCCTCGTCCGAGGGCGGACACCGGATGTTGGAGCACGGCCATCGCTTGCAGGTGGGCAAAGTCGGCATCGTCGGGTACGTGGCGGCGACCGGCGAGCCGCGCATCGCCCTGGACGTGGGGCAGGACGCCGTCCACTTCGACAACCCCTATTTGCCCGATACCCACTCGGAAATGGGTCTCCCGCTCAAGGCGCGTGGCGAGATCATCGGCGTGCTCGACGTGCAGGATACTCGCCCGGCGGCGTTCACCGAGGAGGACGTGGCGGTGCTCCAGACGATGGCCGACCAGTTGGCCGTCGCCATCGCCAACGCCCGGCTGGCGGAGCGCACCGAGGAGCAGTTGCGGGAGTTGCGCGTCCTGTACGGTGAGCGGACCGCCAGCTTGTGGGACGAAGTTGCCACGACCCGGCGCGGCATTGGGTACGTCTACGACCGGATTGACGTGGCGCCGGTGGAGCGAATCCCGGTGCCGGTGGTGGACGACGCCCTGACGCGCGGGGAGACCGTCGCCCTCACCATCCCGGAGGAGCGGGAACGGGTGTTGGCCGCCCCGCTGCGCCTCCACGACCAGATCATCGGTGCGCTGGGCATTCAGGAGACCGATGGGGACCGGGAGTGGGCCGAGGACGAGATCGCTCTGGTGGAGGCGGTGAGCGAGCAGGTCGCCCAGGCGTTGGAGAACGCGCAACTATTCGCCGAGACCCAACGCTCCGCCCGCCAGATGCAGGTGTTGAACGAACTGGCCCAGGCCCTCGCTACCCACCTGGATGTCGAGGGGATTTTGGAGGAGACCTATCGCGGCGTCTCCCGCCTGATGGACGCCTCCAATTTCTACATCGGCCTCTACGACCCGGAGAGAGAACAGGTGCGCTTCCCGCTCAATATCACCGACAAGCAGGCGGACAAGGAGATCGCCTCGATGCCCGCCGACCGCGGGCTGACGGGATACATCATCCAACACCGCACCCCGTTGCTGCTCGTGGAAAACGTCGCCGAACAACTGGCCGAACTGGGAATCGAATTGGTGGGACATCCGGCCGGTTCCTACCTGGGCGTCCCCCTCCTCGTCGGCGAGCGGGTGCTGGGGGTGATGGCGGTGCAGAATTACGAACGGGAACGGGCTTACACCGAGCGCGACCGCGATCTGCTGTTGGCCGTCGCCGGGCAGACCTCCATCGCCTTGCAGAACGCCTATTTGTTCGAGGAAATTCAGCGCAAGGCGGAGCGGGAGCGGCAGATTTACGAGATTACCGCTCAAATGCGGCGGGTGCCCGATATGGCGACCATCCTGCGCACGGCGGTGGAGGAACTGGGACGGGCGTTGCAGGTGGACCGGGCGGTAGCCCGCCTGATGATCAAGCCCCGTGAGGAGCAGGCGGGCGGGGATTAGCGGCAGGAGATAGGGAATGTTGACACAACTGCTAGCCATCTTGTCAGTTCAAGAGGACGACCTTCCCAGAGCGCGTTGGCTGCTCGAGAAATTGCTTTGGGTGAGCACAATGGGCGGGGCCATCATCGCCGGACTGGGGCTCTTCGCTATGTCCGTCAGCCCCGAAGAGTACTGGCAATTGTTCCTCGTCAGCCTCTTGTTCGGCATAGCGATGTTCATCCTGCACGGGAAGAGCCGAAACAAGCCCTCTGCTGCGATGGTCGCCCGGCTCGGCCATCTGTTCATCGCTGCCGTCGCCCTCTACATCGTCTTCTCTACCCCGCCGGGACTGGAGCATTTTACCTTCGTGCTCTACATCATCCCGATCACCGTCGCGGCGGCCCTCTTTGCCCCTCCGGCCGGTTTCGTCTGGGCGGCGATTGATGCGCTACTGGTGCTGCTCCGTGCGCTCCTGTTCTATCCGTTGGAATTTGGTCTCTTCGGCGGCATCTTCCTCACGCTCTTGCTGGTGGCTACTTTGAGTTATTACCTCAGTTACTCGTTCCACGAAACCCAGAGACGGCTGCGGCTTCAGGTGCAAAAGGGGAGGGCTGGAATCGAGATCGGGCGGACGATGCTCGGCACGCTGGAACCCGCCGAGATCGCGGCGCAGTCGGTGCGTCTGATTCAGGAAGCGTTCGGCTACCACCAGGTAGCCCTCTTCCTGCTCCCCCCCGGCAACGACAAGCAGGCTCTCCTGGCGGACGCCGCCGGCGCGGACATCGCCAACTTCAAAGCCCGCAGCCGTCCGGTGCCCGTGTCTGGCCGAACGGCGGTGGCTAACGCCATCCGGTACGGCAAGCCGATGATGGTGGTCACGTGGCGGGAGACGATCGGCCCCAACAACCGGCGCGTCGAGTTCACCTACAAGCGCATCCCGGCCCGGGCGGAGTTGGCCCTGCCGCTGCTGGTGGGGGAGCGGGTGGTGGGGGCGATGGATCTCTACAGTGTGGATATGGACCCCTTCCCGGAGGCCGACGTCCACATCCTGGAAGGATTGGCGAGCCACGTCGCCCACGCCCTGGGACTCGCCCGCCTGGTGGACGACCTCCAGCGGCAGCACGAGGAGTTGACAGCCCTGTACTCCCAGACCGAGCAGCGCACGCGCTACCTGGAGGCCACCGCTGACCTGGCTCAGGCCATCAGCACCCTGGCCGAGCCCCAGGAGTTGCTGGACCGGGCGGTCAACATTATCCGGGAGCGGTTGGGACATCGGCACATCGGCGTCTTCCTGGTGGACGACTCCGGCGCGTGGGCGGTGCTCACGGCGGCCAGCAGCGAGGAGGGGCAGGAATTGATCGCCCTGGGACACAAGTACCCGGTGGAAGAGGCCGAGGGGAACGTCGTCGGGACGGTCATCAGCACGGCCGAGTCCCAGGTCATCGCCCACGAGTCCGCTGTGGAGGGGGAGATTCGGGACGCCTTTCACTCCCCCGCGACCCGCACCGAGGCCGTCCTGCCGCTCCGGGCTGGCGGCAAGGTCATCGGCGCGTTGGACGTCCAGAACGAGGGGGAGCCTTTCGGTCAGGAGGACATCGCCATGCTCCAGATTCTGGCCGACCAGGTCGCGATGGCCGTCGAGAACGCCCGTCTGTTCCAGAGCACCCAGCGGGCCCTGGAAGAGGTGCGGGCGATTCAGAGGTACTACGTCTCGAAGGAGTGGGAACGGCTCATCGGACGGCGGGCCGACCTCCAGGCGGAGTACCGGGGGCTGGGCGTCCCGCCGCTGCCGGCCGACCGGACGCCGGAGATGGACCTGGCTCTGGAGCAGGAGGCTCCGTTGGCGTTGTCCGACCTCAGTTCGATTGTGGAAGGGGAAGCGGCTCAAGCCGTGCCTCGGTCGGCGTTGGTGGTGCCCGTCAAACTGCGGGACGAGGTCATCGGGGTGCTGGACTTGCAGGAGTTGGACGAGGAGCGGCAGTGGACACAGGATGAGATCGAGATGGCCACCGCCGTCGCCGACCAGTTGGCCCTGGCGATGGAGAACGCCCGTCTGTTCGAGGAGGCCCAACGCCGGGCGGCCCAGTTGGCCGCCGCCGCCGAGGTGGCGCGGGACGCCACCTCGATCCTGGATGTCGAGCAACTGCTGAACGAGACGGTGCATCTCATCTCCGAACAGTTCGGCTTCTACCACGCCGGCGTGTTCCTTCTGGACGAGGCCGGGGAGTACGCCGTGTTGCAGGCCGCCTCGTCGGAGGGGGGGCAGCGCATGCTGGCGCGGGGTCACAAACTGCGGGTCGGCAAAGTCGGCATCGTCGGCAAGGTGGCCGCCACCGGTGAGCCGCACATCGCCCTGGACGTGGGCAAGGACGCCGTTCACTTCGCCAACCCCGACCTTCCCGACACTCACTCGGAGATGGGGCTGCCGCTCCGGGTGCGCGGACGGGTCATCGGCGTGCTGGATGTCCAGTCCACGCGCGTGGCGGCCTTCACCGAGGACGATGTGGCGGTGCTGCAAACGCTGGCCGACCAGTTGGCCGCCGCCATCGCTAACGCCCGTCTGTTCCGCGCGGTGCGGGAGGAGGCTTCCCGGCGGGCCCTCATCAACGAAGTGCTCCACGCCGCCAGCACCTCCCTCGACCCCGGTGAGTTGCTCCACCAGGCCGGCGAGGTCATCTCCCGGCGTCTGAACCGCCCGTCAGCCCTGTTCGTCTGGAGCGAAGATGAAGAGGCGTTGCGTCCGGTCGCCATTCACAACGACCGAGGGGATGATGTGCCGGTCCCGCCGGAGGCGCGTATCACCCGTGAGATGGCTCCCGCTCTGTTCGAGGAGGTCATAGACCGGCAGTCGCCGGCTCGCCTGCGCCCCCTGGCCGACCATTTGGGGCCCTATACCCAGATGATGGCTCAGAAATTGGGAATCAAGGTCGGCATTTACGTGCCCCTGCTGAGCCGGGACCGGCTGCTGGGCGTGCTGGTGGTCGCTTTGATGGACGACGACCCACCGGGCATAGCGGATTTCGTCGAAGTGGTCGGGGCCAACCTGAGCGTGGCATTGGAGAACGCACGGCTGTACCAGGAAGCCATCCACACCGCCGAGCGGTTGAAGGAGATGGACCGGCTCAAGAGCCAGTTCCTGGCGAACATGTCCCACGAGTTGCGGACGCCGCTCAACTCCATCATCGGCTTCTCCCGCGTCATCCTCAAGGGGATTGACGGCCCGCTCACCGACATGCAGCGCACCGACTTGCAGGCGGTCTACGACAGCGGGCAGCACCTGCTGGGGCTCATCAACGACATCCTGGACATCTCCAAGATTCAAGCCGGGAAGATGGAACTTTCCTTCGAGGACACCGACTTGCGGGACATCATCAAGGGCGTCATGTCCACCGCCATCGCGCTGGTCAAGGACAAGCCGATCGAGTTGCAGCAGGTCGTCGCGCCGGATCTGCCCATCGTGCGGGCGGACTCCCGCCGCATCCGGCAGGTGCTCCTCAACTTGGTGGGGAACGCGGCCAAGTTCACCGAGGAGGGGTTCATCCGCATCGAGGCCACCTACAACAAGGAGGAAAACCGCGTCCTGCTGGCGGTGGCCGACAGCGGCATCGGCATACCACCGGACAAGATAGACACCATCTTCGAGGAGTTCACCCAGGTGGATGGCTCCAGCACCCGCCGGGCCGGCGGCACCGGCTTGGGACTTTCCATCTCCCGCCACTTCGTGGAGATGCACGGCGGGCGCATTTGGGTGGAGAGCACGCTGGGAGAGGGGAGCACTTTCTACGTGGAGTTGCCGGTCGAGGGGCCGCCGCCTCCCGGCGAGGAGCCGGAGGAGCCCAAGAAGAAGAAAAAGGCGTCCCCGACCGTTGCCGAGCCGCCGGTGGAAGCCGGCAGGAAGTTGGTGCTCTGCGTGGACGACGATGCCGGCGTCATCACCCTCTTCCGCCGCTATCTGGGCAAGCACGGCTATCAGGTCGTCGGTATCACCGACAGCACGGCGGTGCTCGAACGGGCGCGGCAGTTGCAGCCCTTCGCCATCACCCTGGACGTGCTGATGCCCGACGCGGACGGCTGGACGGTGATGCAGGAGTTGAAATCGGACCCCGCCACCCGGCACATCCCGGTCATCGTCTGCTCCATCGTCAGCGAGAAGGACAAGGGTTTGAGCATGGGGGCTTCCGACTACCTCATCAAGCCGATCCTCGAAGATGACCTGGTGCGGGCGTTGGAGCGGCTCGACCGCACCGCGGAAACTCATCTGGTGCTGGTGGTGGATGATAACGACGATGACCGCGCCCTGCTCCGCCGGCTGATCGAGAACCTGGACGGGTACGAGGTCATCGAAGCCGCCGGAGGCGAGGAAGCGATTTTGCTGGTGAAGGAGCGACATCCCGACATCATCACCCTCGACCTGATGATGCCGGAGATTGACGGTTTCGCCGTGTTGGAGTCCATCAAGGCCGACCCGGAGACCCGTTCCATCCCCATCATCGTCGTCACTGCCAAAGACCTGACCCCCGAAGAGCGAGAGAAACTCAATCAGGGGGTAGAGGCTTTGCTGCAAAAGGGGCTCTTCAGACAACAGGAATTGCTGGCCGATGTCGCCGCCGCGCTGGACCGAATCACGGCGGCCGAGAAGGCCCAGTCACCGTCGAACTGAACCGTTCAGGGGGGGAGAGAGGAAGGCGTTATGTCCGACACTGCGTTCAAACATCGGGTCTGGCTGGAGTGTGCCCAATGTGGCCATCGCGTCCCGTACACCGGGCCGCTGAGAGCATGCGAGAAATGCGGCGGGCAGTGGATTGACGCCGTGTACGACTACGACGCCGTGCGGGAACTGTGGCCCGCCGTGTTGCAAAAACGCCCCTTCGATATGTGGCGGTATCGGGAACTGCTCCCTCTGCGGGACGACGCCAACAAGGTGACGATGGGGGAGGGAGGGACGCCGTTGCTCCACGCCACCAACTTGGGGCTGATGCTGGGCGCACCCCACATCTACTTCAAGGACGAGCGGCAGGGCCCGACCGGCTCCTTCAAAGACCGGCAGGCGTCGCTGGCGATCTCGCTGATGAAGGAACAGGGGATCACCGAGGCGATCGTCGCCTCCACCGGCAACGTCGCCATCTCCTACTCCGCCTACTCCGCCCTGGCGGGCATAAAGATGTGGGCTTTCCTCACTAGCCTGGTGCCGCCGGAGAAGATGCGGGAAGTCGCCCTCTACGGCAGCGAGGTCGTCAAAGTGACCGCCACCTACGACCAGACCAAAAAGGTGGCCGCTGACTTCGCCGCGCGGAAAAATATGTTCATTGACCGGGGGATTCGGGGCATCGCGGCCCGCGAGGCGATGAAGACCGTCGCCTTCGAGATGGCCGAGCAACTGCCGCTCCTGATTGGGGAGGGGGAGACGCCCTGGCGGGCCCCCGACTGGTACATCCAGGCGGTCAGCGGGGGGATGGGGCCGGTGGGAGTCTGGCGGGCCTACGAGGAGATGATGAAGTTGGGCCTGGTGGACAAGATGCCCAAGTTGGCCTGTATCCAGGCCGCAGGCTGCGCCCCAATGGTCAACTCGTTCAAGAAAGGGCTGGACGAGGCGGAACCGGTGCTCAACCCGCAGACGCTGGTCATCACCATCGCCACCGGCAGCCCCGGCCCGGCCTACTCCTTCCTTTCGCGGGTCATCCGGGAGCACGGCGGGGCCTTCGAGGCCGTCACCGATGAGGAGACTTTCCGCGCTATGCACGTGATGGCGAAGTTGGACGGCATCTCGATGGAACCGGCGGCGGCGGCGGCCTTCGCCGGGTTGTTCAAACTGCTCAGTACCGGAGTGATCAAGCGGGACGAGGTGGTGGTGGTGAACTGCTCCGGCCACACCTTCCCGGTCGAGAAGCACCTCCTGGGGGACGAGTGGGCCCGCACGGTGGAGGTGCCCGAAACGCCGTCGGTCTCGGTGAACGAGGGGCTGTTGGGGACGCTGGGCCACCTCGACGAGCGGGTGCAGAGCATCGCCATCGTCGAGGACGACCCGAAGGCGCGGCTCCTGTTGCGGCGCATTTTGCAGACGCGGGGGGATTACCGCATTTTCGAGGCGGACGACGGGGCCTCCGGTATCGAACTGGCGCGGCGGGAGCACCCCGACCTCATCCTGCTCGACTTGATGATGCCGGGGGTGGACGGCTTCGGCGTGTTGGAAGCCCTCAAGTCGGATGATGAGACCAGCGACATCCCGGTCATCGTCATCACGGCCAAAGAGTTGACCGCCGACGAGCGGGCCCGGTTGAGCGGCCAGATCGAGATGTTGATGGAGAAAGGCTCGTTCACCGACGAGGAGTTGCTGGACGAGATTCTCAAGCGGGCCAACGACCCCTCGTGACCGGTGTCCTGTGCCGGCGAACGAAAAGGGCCGACGTCAGCGTCGGCCCTTTCTCACTTCTCGACCAGGGGGCGCACCACGTCGGCCACGTCCAGCACCCGCGCGACGACGAAATCCGCCTCCGGCACCGGCTCCTTCCCCACGAGTACCGTCGTCATCCCCACCGACTTGGCCGAGCGCAGGTTGACGGGGGTATCCTCGACCATGACGCAGGCCCGCCCCGGCGCACCCAGCCGTTCGAGAGCCCGCTCGTAGGCCTCCCGATAGACCTTGCTGAGCAGCCCCACCTCCTCGATGCCGATGAGCCGCTCGAACCGGTCGGCGACCCCCAAAGCCCGCAGCACCCGTCGGGCGTACTCCACCGTCGCGTTGGTGTAGACCGCCTTCCGCAGCGGGATGGAGTCCAGCATCGCCGCCAGCGCGGGGTTGGGGGAGACGTACTCCGTGACCCGCACATCGTGGACGAAACGCAGGTAGTCGTGAACCTCGGCGGGGGCGAGGTGGTGCTCGACGATGAGGCCGCTCAAGGTGGTGCCGTAGTGGGTATAGTGATACCGCCGCATGGCGACGGCCTCCTCCGGCGTCAGGGAGAAGCGGCGTTGCAGCCACTCCTGAATGCGCCGCCCGACCTCGATCATCAGCCCGTCGGCGCGGGGGTACAGCGTCTCGTCCAGGTCGAAGATGATGAATTCGAGCATCAGGATGAGCCCCCTCCCCGCAGCACCACCGGCAGGTACAGGAGCCGCGCCGGTTCCACCAGCATCCGCAGCCGATAGCCCACCTCGTCCACGCAGCCGTACCCCACTCCCGCCACCGGCGAAAGCCCCAGGTAGTACCGCCCGGCCTGCGCCGCCAGGTGACGCAGGCCGCCGACCGCCATCACTCCCAGGCCGTTCCCCTCCGCGTCGTACAGAGCCATCTCCACCCAGCGGCCGGCCAGCGAACCGGTCCCGGCCGGCGGCAGAATCTCGAAGGTGACGACGCACTTCGTCACCACGTCGAAGAAGACGAAATCCTTGTCGGCGGCGTGCCGGCTGGGGTCGCTGTCGAAGGAGTGGACCTGGGTCTCGCCGGCGGTGATTCCCCGCGCCTGCTCCCAGGTGTCGTCCACTTCGTACTCGTCGGGGCAGGAGTGGACGATCGTTCCCAACGGCTCCTGGCGCATACTCGCCGCGCTGCTACCCCGCACCACCAGCGGCAGGTAGAGCGCGTTGGTGAGGTCTCCTTCAATCAGCAGGCCGTAGCCGGTCAGATGGCCTGTCAGCCCGCCGCCGTTGGTGATGCGCACGTACCGCACCCCGCCCCGTCGCACCCGCCGGACGATGCGGGAGGAGTAGTCCACCGCGCCGCCGTAGTCGTCGTTGTAGTCCAACAGCGTGCGCCCGTCGGCGTCGAAGAGGGCCAGGACGGTGTCGGCCCGCTCCCCCCACGCGATGGTGGTGATGGTGTAGACGCCCCCCGGCCGCGCCGTGAAGCGCACCCAATCGGCGTCGTCGTCGCAGAACTGGTGGGACTGAATCGTGCCGATGACGAACGTCCGGGCCTGCTCCGGGCGGTCGTCGTCCTCGTAGATGTCCGCCCGGCAGGTCTGCTCCAGTTGCACGTCGCCGAAGTCCACCCCCTGGCCGTGCCCCGGCGTCAGCGACAGCGTCACCTCGTTGGGGGTGGTGGAGTCGTACCCCGCCGGGTCGAACTCCCGCAAGGTGAGCGGCCCGGCGACGGTCGTCGAGAAGGCGTACCCGCCCCAGGAATCGGTCGTCAGCACGAGGGCGGCGGAGCCGGCCCACAGCGTGAGGGCGACGCCGGAAAGTCCCGCTTCGTCCCAATCGTACAGTTGATTGTCGTTGAGATCCTCGAACACCGTGCCGTAGACGGTGGCGAAATCCACCCCCTCCGGCGCGTCGCCGAAGTCCACGGCGTACCCGTGACCGACGGAGACGGCCAGGTGGACGGTGTTCGGTGTGGTGGAGAAGTACCCCGGCGGGTCTGTCTCCGCCGCGCCGCCGATGCCGATGACCGTCGTCGAGAGGGTGTACCGCCCGTAAACGTCGGTCGTCGCCGTCCCCTCCGCCGAGGAGACGAGCACTCCGGCCAGTCCGGGCTCGTCGGCGTCCTGCCGCCCGTCGCCGTCCCGGTCGGCGAAAACGGTGCCGTAGATGGCGGCGAAGCCGACGCCGGAGGCCGCCTCCCCGAAGTCCACCCGATAGGTGTGCCCGCGCAGCGCGTCCACGTGTACCCGATTGGCGGTCGTTGAAAAGTAGACGTAGACGTCCTGCGGCGAGCGTTCGCCGGGGACGTAGGCGGTGGGATCCGTCTCGATGACGGTGTAGGGCCCGTCCACCGTCGTGGTGAAGAGGTACCGGCCGGTGGAGTCCGTCGTCGCTGTGACCAGGTGGCTCAACGAGACCGTCACGTCGGGCAGGCCGGGCTCCGTCGCGTCCCGGCGGCCGTTGCCGTTCGCGTCCTGGAAGACCGTCCCCCAGATGGTGATGATCGGCGTGGTGATGACGGTGGTCGTTTCGACGGCGCGGTTGTCGGCCGGGTGGGGGTCGCCCGGCTGCCCGGCGATGGCCGCCGTGCCGGTGATGTTGGAGTAGAGCGCGGCGTGGACGGTCGCCGTCAGGATGGCCTGCCCGCCGCTCCGCGCCGGCAGCGACGGGAGACGCCAGGCGAGGCGCGGCCCGTCCACCGTCATC